>NZ_JAUBTU010000017.1:0-94940 GCF_036705085.1 Microcoleus sp. B6-A1 | reverse complement strand
ATTATACTGATGATGGGTAAAAAAGTCATGGTGGGGTTCACGAGTATTTATACTCATCGCAAAAGTGACACGCTCCCAACTCATTGACTTTAGTATTGCATCTTTGCTACCAAGGGAAACTCAAACCCTGATGAATCCTAACCTGCTGGAAGGGACACTCGGCTATTTGTCTCCCGAACAAACGGGAAGGATGAATCGCGGCATTGACTACCGCAGTGACTTTTACTCTTTGGGCGTGACTTTTTACGAATTGCTGGCGGGACGATTGCCGTTTCAATCCAACGATGTGATGGAATTAGTACACTGTCATATTGCCAAGCAACCACCATCACTGCATGAAATTAATCCTGAAATCCCGCCCGTACTTTCGGAGATTGTCAGCAAATTAATGGGGAAAAATGCCGAAGACCGCTATCAGAGTGCGTTGGGGCTGAAATTCGATTTAGAATGTTGTTTGGAGCAACTTGAAGAAAACGGTAGGATAAAGAGTTTTGCGATCGCGCAGAGGGATGTTGGCGATCGATTCATTATACCAGAAAAACTCTATGGTCGCGAAACCGAAGTAGAAACCCTACTCGAAGCCTTCGATCGCGTCAGTAGTGGCACAACAGAAATGATGCTAATAGCTGGTTTTTCTGGGATTGGAAAAACGGCAGTTGTGAATGAAGTTCAAAAACCAATTGTCCGCCAGCGTGGCTATTTTATCAAAGGCAAATTCGACCAATTTAACCGCAACATTCCTTTCTCAGCTTTTGTCCAAGCATTTCGAGATTTAATCGGACAATTGCTGAGCGAATGTGACGAGGAGTTGAAAAAATGGCAAACTCAAATATTCCAAGCACTGGGCGATAACGGTCAAGTCATTATTGAAGTAATTCCCGAACTCGAAAAAATTATTGGCAAACAATCACCCGTACTAGAATTATCAGGAAATGCGGCAAAAAATCGGTTTAATTTGCTGTTCCAAAACTTTATTAAGGTGTTCACAAAACCCAAACATCCCGTGGTAATGTTTTTGGATGACTTGCAGTGGGCAGATTCCGCCTCGCTGCGGTTAATGGAAATGCTGGTGGCCGATGCGACAATCGGCTATTTATTAGTAATTGGTGCCTACCGAGATAATGAAGTATTTGCAGCACATCCGTTGATGCTGACACTGGATGCAGCGGTAAAAGCTGGGGCAACGGTGGATACTATTACGCTGGAACCCTTGAGTTCCGAAAGCCTAAATCATTTGGTTGCTGATACGCTCAATTGCGATCCATCTTGGGCAAGACCGTTGGCGGAGTTGGTGGCACAAAAAACCCAGGGAAATCCCTTTTTTGCAACGCAGTTTCTCAAAGCACTGCATCAGGATGGGCTGATTGAGTTTGACCGGGTTGCGGGTTTTTGGCAGTGCGATATGGTGCGAGTTCGGGAGGCAGCGCTGACGGATGATGTGGTCGAGTTTATGGCGTTGCAGTTGCAAAAATTGCCGCCAGCGACTCAGAATGTGTTGAAGTTGGCTGCTTGTGTGGGGAATCAGTTTGATTTGGGGACTTTGGCAGTTGTCTCCCAGCAATTGGAAACGGAAACGGCGGCAGATTTGTGGAAGGCTTTGCAAGAGGGGTTAATCCTGCCTGAAAGTGAAATCTATAAGTTTTATATTGGTCGAGAAAGACGGGAGGAGACCGATAATTCGGAGGTGGTGAATTACAAGTTTTTGCACGATCGCGTTCAGCAAGCCGCCTATTCTTTAATTCCCGAACAAGAGCGCTCGCGTGTTCACTATCAGATTGGACAATTGCTGAGCCAGCAAATTTCACCGGCAGCTAGAGAAGAGCAAATTTTTTCAGTTGTCAATCAGTTGAATTATGGTATTGCGCTGATTGAAGACCAAACACAACGTGATGATTTGGCACAACTCAACCTCACGGCTTGCCGCAAAGCCAGAGGCGCTACTGCTTATCAAGCTGCTCGCGAGTATGCGGAGATCGGGCTAAATTTGCTTGGAGAGAGCGCTTGGCAACGACAGTACGAGATGACCTTGAACTTGCACGACATAGCAGCAGAAGTGGCTTCACTCTGTGGCGAATTTGACCAGATGAATCAGTGGATTGACACTGTGATTCATCATACCAGAACTCCCCTAGAGCGAGTGAGCGTTTACACCGTCAAAATTCAGGCATTATCGTCCCAGAACAAGTTTTTAGAAGCAATTGCTATCGGTTTGTTGAGTCTCAAAGAATTAGGAGTTGAATTGCCCGATCGCCCTACATTAGAAGATATTCAGCAAGCAGTGCAGGAAATTAATAGCTCGATCGGCGATCGATCTATTGAAGAGTTATTCGATCTGCCAGCGATGGTGGATGCCCAAAAACTGGCCGCGATGCAAGTGGCGGCAAGTATGGTGTCAGTTTGTTATGTGGTCGGTTGGTCTTTGTTTGCGTTGGTGACTGCCTTACAGGTAAATTTATCAAAAATTTGGGTTTAAAACCCTGTCCTTCTAGGACGGCTTTAATTTCTTAAAACTTCTTTCAACAAGTCCAGTAAGTTCCTATATTTGTGATATACTATAAAAGTCAAGGTTTAATTCCTTTACCATCGTGAAACAGTTAAGACACACTTTTAGGTATAAACCGGGGGACGTAGAGCAGCGAAAACTCTTTAAACAGCTAGAGGTTGAATTAAACCTTAAACCAGTTAAAACAAACTATTCTTTTAGGATTGTTAAGTAGGGTAGGGCATACCCAAACTCTAGGTAAATATCCTAGTACGCTTTTGGAGATAGACCCGCTGGGGTGGCTGCGAATCAGGCTCGTTAATTGGTAGTTTTCTACGGTTAAAAGGTCTGAATATTGCCTTTCATGACGCAACACTTAAAGGTTAGTCGCTGAATTAAGAATCCTCGCACTTTTAGGTCGGGGAGTGTCAAATTTCTATGACTCACTCATAGCCCTGGCCACTCCTGAGTCCGAGACGGAGTTAGAAACAGGGCTGTTTCATTCTCACCAAAAACATGAATTTTGTAGGGGTAGTGCCCCCGTGCCTACCCCCTACCTAGACGATTCGATCGGCAGGTCAGACCAAGAGGGCCGGCACGGGGGCACGGCCCCTACGGATAATGAAACAGCCCTGGAGTTAGAAACGCAGGGGCAACGAGTTCAGGAAAATCAAAGGAAGTTGCAGCATTGGGCAGAACACGCCCCCATGAATTATTTGCATAAGTGGCAGTTGGTAGAAGCAGAGAAATACCGAGTTGCCAGACAGAGGGCAGAAGCTATTGAAATGTACGATCGTGCCATTTCTGGAGCGAAAGAAAACGAATACATCCAAGAAGAAGCTCTTGCTAACGAACTAGCAGCTAAATTCTACCTCGACTGGGGCAAAGAAAAAGTGGCGCAAGCTTATATGCAAGAAGCCTACTACTGTTATGCTCGCTGGGGTGCGAAAGCCAAAATCGATGACTTAGAAAAACCCTATCCCCAACTTCTTGCTCCCATATTGCAGGCCAGAGAAAATCGTTTTGTAATCAGCGAAAGTCGCCTCCAAACAAGCAATAAATCGTCAATTTTACCTCAAAGATTCCAAACAATTCGATCGAGTAGTAACAGTATTTACGAAACCCTCGATTTCGCGGCTATTCTCAAAGCCTCCCAAACTCTCTCAAGTGAAATTAAATTAGAAAAAGTGCTGGCTGGCCTGATGTCTGTGGTGATGGAAAATGCCGGGGCAAAAAAAGCAGTTCTGCTGTTGCTTAAGGATGGGAATCTCGCCATCGAAGCTGTAGCCTCCTTCAATCAAGATGTCATCTCAATATCTGTACCGCTGTCAGCCAGCGACGAGGTTCCCGCTGCTGTGGTCAACTATGTTAAGCGGACTTGGAAAACTGTCGTTTTGGATAATGCTGCAGTACAAAACGATTTTATTGCCGAGCCGTATTTGATGCAGAAAAAGCCCAAAAGTGTGCTGTGCGCGCCCATTTTAAATCAGGGTAAATTAATCGGGTTGCTATATCTAGAAAATAACTTGACAATTGGTGCATTTACAGAAGATCGGACTGAAGTCATCCAACTTTTGTGCGCCCAAGCGGCTATCTCTCTAGAAAATGCCCGCTTG
Source organism: Microcoleus sp. B6-A1 (assembly GCF_036705085.1). Taxonomy (NCBI): domain Bacteria; kingdom Bacillati; phylum Cyanobacteriota; class Cyanophyceae; order Oscillatoriales; family Microcoleaceae; genus Microcoleus; species Microcoleus sp. B6-A1. The sequence goes on along the minus strand of NZ_JAUBTU010000017.1, from coordinate 90,842 downwards.
TACCAACAATCTCAAACTTATGCAAAAGAATTAGAGCGATCGCTCCTTGAGTTGCAGCAAGCACAGTTACAGATCGTGCAAAGCGAAAAAATGTCCACCTTGGGCAATCTCGTCACAGGAATAGCCCACGAAATTAATAATCCTGTCGGCTTTATTAGCGGCAATATTGAGGAAGCAACTACCACGATCAAAGATCTGATTGGTCACTTAAAATTATATCAAGAAAAACTGCCAAATCCCGGCGAGGAAATCGAACAAGATGCTGAGGATATTGATTTAGAGTATGCCTTAGAAGATTTGCCAAAAATGCTGTTGTAGATGAAAGTGGGGTGCGATCGCATTCGCGGCATTAGCACCAGCCTCCGCACCTTCTCCAGAGCCGATAAAGACTACAAAGTTCCCTTTAATATCCATGAGGGCATTGACAGCACCATCTTAATTTTGAAACATCGGCTGAAAGCCAACGAGCACCATCCGGCGATCGAAGTCGTCACAGACTACGGCAATCTCCCCCCAATCGAATGCTTTCCCGGTCAACTGAACCAAGTCTTTATGAACCTGCTTGCTAACGCGATCGATGCCCTAGAAGAATCAAACCAAAGACGCAGTTTGGAGGCCATTAAAGCAAATCCACACTGTATCACAGTTCGTACCAGTCAGTCGGATGATCGGCACATCAAAATTCAGATTGCCGATAACGGTGCCGGGATGACAGAAGCGGTGAAACAGCGGATTTTTGACCATCTGTTCACAACGAAGGCAGTAGGAAAAGGCACTGGGTTAGGATTGGCGATCGCCCGCCAGATTGTAGTCGAAACCCACGGCGGAACAATTAATGTGAATTCAACCTTGGGGGGAGGAAGTGAATTTGAGATAGTGTTACCTGTTACTGAATAAAAGTTGACTGTTGACTGTTGACTGTTGACTGCGGAGTGTTGACTGTTGACTGCGGAGTGTTGACTGTTGACTGCGGAGTGTTGACTGTTAACTGTTGACTAATGACTAATGACTAATGACTAATGACTAATGACTAATGACTGATGACTAATGACTAATCGGCCATTATACCAGCCCCGATCGCAACTGCGGACACGAGCAAAACTTCCAGCGCCCCTTCGCCAGATTGCCAAAATCTCAATTATGCTAACCTAGGCAAGCAGCAATCCCTTGTCACGAAGGCGATTAACATAATTTCAAACAATTTATTTTATTGAGGAGCGGTGTATCCCGTATGGCAAATCTGATCGGCACAGACAGCAACGACTTTATTCTAGGAACTCCGCTGAGCGATCGAATTCGCGGCTTAGATGGCGATGATTCGCTCCTGGGTGCGGGAGGAGATGACACCCTAGAGGGCGACGGCGGCAACGACCAGCTTCTTGGAGCTGACGGAGCCGATTCGCTGATTGGGGGTGAAGGAAATGACGAACTCATTGGCAACCAAGGCCGCGATTTTGCTGCAGGCGGGAACGGCGACGACTCGATTCGTGGCGGTTTGGGCAACGACATCCTCGAAGGCAACGACGGGATAGACAGCGTGGTGGGAGACGCAGGGGACGACTTAGTTAGTGGCAACGCAGGCTTTGATGTGATTGCCGGCGGTACTGGCAACGACACCCTCACAGGGAATGACGGCGACGATTCGGTGTTCGGCAATGCTGATGATGACTTTCTCTACGGGAATGCGGGGAACGATTCTCTCAACGGCGGTAGCGGCAGGGATCAACTGTTGGGCGGTGAGGGCAACGATTACTTAAGTGCCAGCGACGGCGACGACACTTTGTACGGCAATGCCGACAACGATTCGCTCTTCGGAGATGCTGGTAATGACCAGATATTCGGCGGCAAGGCTGACGATACAGTTTTTGGCGGCACCGGTTCGGATACCCTTCGCGGCGATGAAGCCGACGACTCGGTACTGGGAGATGAAGGTAATGACTTTCTGTTTGGTGGCAAAGGTAATGATGGTATCGACGGCGGTTTTGGCGATGACTCCTTGGCTGGAGGTATCGGCGACGATACAATTTTGGGCAGTTTCGGCAATGACAATTTATTTGGGGCAGAGGGTAATGATTCTTTAATCGGAGGCGAGGGTTCAGATACTCTGACTGGCGGCAGCGGCAGCGATGTTTTTGGATTGGGAGCCGGGCCTGGCAGTCTAGCTTTAATTACTGATTACAATGACACAGAGGATTTCTTTGGACTGCCGAGCAATTTATCTTTCGCTCAACTGCAAGTTCGGCAAGGTAACGGTGCCAATGTCAGGGATACAGTAATTACTACGCTCGACGGCAAGCTTTTAGCAATTTTGATCGACACTCCGGCGGCGCTGATCGAGGCGAATGATTTTATCGCTGTGACTGGGCCGATTACTCCCAGGCCAAGCACCATTACAACTACAACTACCACTACAGTTACAACCACAATTGCAGATCCTCCAACTCCAACTACAGATTTAGTTTCACCTTCAACTACAGATTCAACTGTACCTCCAACTCCAGCTCCGTCTCCAAGTCCAGCTCCGGCTCCAACTTCCACGGAAGAAGCGACGCCGACTCTCACGGAAGCACCGACTCCGACTCCGACGCCGACGCCGACTCCGACTCCGACTCCGACTCCGACTCCGACTCCCACAGCAGCACCAACTCCGACTCCCACGGAAGCACCGACTCCGACTCCCACAGCAGCACCAACTCCGACTCCGACGCCGACTGCTTCGAGGATTCCAATTCCCCCGACAGTTAGTGTACCCGATTCGCCTCTGCTATCAATTAGTTCGATCGCCCCGACTCCGACTCCCGGACTATTGCCAATGCCGGGCCAGACGCCGATATTCCCGACGGCGGTGCCGAACGCGATACCTTTTCCTACACCTGTTCCTACACCTTACGGGCTTTAGGTGCGATCGCGCAGCTCAGTGATTAGTGATGAGTTAATGTAAAACTCACTAAACTCATCACTCATCACTATTTAACGTCTTGGGGAGTTTCGGCCGAGTCTTCTGGCGACTCGGCTGGAGAATCTTCTAGGGGAGATAATTGTTGGCTGTACCCCAAGAGCGATCGAAGTTTCATGCGGTGGATGTAAGGCCAGCCGCCATTGGCTTCAATATTCCTGAGCAGTTTGTAAAGTGCTTGGCGGTTGTCGGGAAAAGACGCTTGAAACAAACCGTCCCGAATTTCCCGGTGCGAAGCTTCCAGCCTCCGCAGCAGGGCCAAAAGCAGCAGACTGTCTCCCTGACAACTTTCGGCTAAAGTCCGAATCGCCTCTGTCAGCGATTGCATTTGAGACTGCAACTTTTCTGACTCTAAATCTTTGCCGTTGTCCATACTGCTGCTTCCTTTGAAATCTACAAGGCCTTTGTCCCCAGCCTTTTGGTCAACCGACTAATCGAGCTAGTCGCGATCGCCATTCGGGGTCATAAGCAAAGTAACTTAAGTAGGTTGACTTAAGCAATATTAATTTGCAGTCCAAGTCAGGAAAAGAGCACAACCCGTCGTACCATGTGTATTGGGCTGCGATCGGAACATGATTGAGAAATCATAAGTTCATGCTTATTTTCACGGCGCACTAGCTTGATTTTTTGAGTCAATGCCGGTGTCTGTGAAGCGAGCGATCTGGATCTAAATGCTGCCCTAAGCGCTGGCCTAGCCTGCCGGCGGGCAATTATATTTTGCTCGAAGTAGGGCTTTTTCTTAATATAATCCGATGTTGGATATTGAGGTTTGCAATGAAATATCGTGCTTTAATTGTTGCACTTTTAGCTTTTTGCATGAGTGCGCTGGTTGCTTGTTCTTCTGCTCCTGACACGACGGTGGCGACTACCGAGTTGCTCACCTACGACGAGATTAGAGGTACTGGCTTGGCTAATAACTGCCCTAGCTTGGCAGAAACTTCTAGGGGATCGATCCCCATCGAAGCGGGCGGAACCTATAAACTGACTGGTTTGTGTTTGCAGCCCACAACTTATTTTGTGAAGGAAGAACCAGCAAACAAACGCCAAGAGGCGGAATTTGTGCCTGGTAAATTGCTGACCCGGTTCACGTCGAGCATTGACCAAGTTCAAGGTACGCTCAAGGTCGGTACTGATGGAACTCTGACTTTCACAGAAGAAGACGGCTTGGATTTTCAAGCTATTACGATTCAATTACCGGGTGGAGAGCAAGTACCTTTCTTGTTTACCATTAAAGAACTGGTAGCTAGTTCCGAACCCGGAGTAGTTGCTATCAATACTTCCACCGATTTGAGAGGCGAGTTTAACGTTCCTTCTTACCGCAGCGCAGGCTTTTTAGACCCTAAAGGTCGTGGGGTATCGACTGGCTATGACAATGCTGTAGCGCTTCCGGCTACTGACAATTCCAAACGTGTGCGGGCTAATGTTAAGGTAGCTGACACCCGCACTAAGGCAGGCAAAATTTCTCTCCAAGTTGCTAAAGTCAACAGCGCCACTGGCGAAGTTGGCGGGATTTTTGAGAGCACGCAGCCTTCTGATACGGATTTGGGAGCTAGACCGGCTCTGGACGTGAAAATTCGGGGTTTGTTTTACGCTCGCATTGAGCCTTCTGTGTCATAAAATTGGCTTTCAGGATCGATCGAACTTGAGCAGTTTCTGGCCGTAAAGCTCCTGCTCGCCCTTCATTAGCCAACAGTCTTGAGCAATATAACTTAGGACTGTTGACTAATGACTAAATTCATGGTTGAATTGTGGTCATTCGCAAGTTATTAAGTTGGGATTTTTAATTAATTAAAGTATTGTATTCAAACCGCTTTCAGATTATAATATACTTGGGAAAAATCCCGGTTTAATTCGGGCTTGTGTCGAAGGTCTTCTACCTGATAAAGTTCTGCCTTATGCGGAAAACCTTCGGATAATTCAGCTAAATCCCTGCACCTTACCGAAAGTTAAACGGGTGTGTCCGCTATCACACCGATTAAGTGCTAGGATTACACTACCTAAAAGTGAGTTTTTTTAGACTAGATTGGAAACTAGATATAAAGCAACCTCAGTCCTCTGCTCTACCAACCCTTATGTCACCATGTCTACCACAGTGCCGAACGAGCTAAAAAGCGAAAATTTGCAATTGTTGCGCGAGTACCAACTTTCTGGATCGAATGAAATCCGCAATCAGTTAGTTAAACTGAATATTGGACTGGTCAGAAAAGAAGTTTACCACTGGATCAACCAGTGCGGTGAAAGCTACGACGATTTGCTGCAAGTCGGATGTATTGGGTTGATCAGGGCGATCGAGCGGTTTGATATCGCCAAGGGACACGCTTTTAGTTCCTTTGCAATTCCCTACATACGGGGCGAAATTCAACACTACTTGCGGGACAAAAGCCCTTCTGTGCGATTTCCCCGCCACTGGCAGTCCCTGGAGCGCAAATCTGTAGCCGCGATCAAGGATTTGCAAGTGCAGTTAAACCGCAAACCTACGGATGCTGAAGTAGCAGCAGCCCTTGAGGTTTCTGTACAAGAATGGCAAGAAATTAAGTTGGCCCATCTCAACAGATCGCCTCTGAGTTTGGACGCGCCGATGCAAGATGAAGATGAGGGGGCGACTTGTCTGGGAGAATTGGTGCCCGATAGCAAGTATCGGAGTTTTCAGTTGGCGCAAGAGGATCAAATTCGCGTACAGCAAGCTTTGGCGATGTTGGAACAACGGACTCGCGAGATATTGGAGTTTGTTTTTCTCTACGATTTGACGCAGAAGGAAACCGCTGAACGCTTGGGTATCAGTGCGGTGACTGTTTCTCGGCGAGTTAAGAAGGGGCTGGATTTGCTCAAAGAGATTATGACTAAACAGCTTTAGTTATTAGTCATTAGTCATTGGTCATTAGTCATTAGTCAGCAGTCAGCAGTCATTGCTCAGCAATAGTCCTACATATAAATTATCAGCTATCGTCTGTAGGGAAACGGCACTGCCGTGTCCGGCCGGTAGTGAGAGCGAATGAAGGATAATTTATATAAGAGAATTACTGTAGCAAGACTTTTTAAAATTGGTATTAGTCAACAGTCAGCAGTAGTCAGTCAACAGTCAATAGTCAACAGCGATCGGTAATTAGTCAGTTGCTACCAAGAACAAATAACAAATGACTAATGACTAATGACTAATGACTAATGACTAATGACTACTAACTAATTTTTAGATACTGCGGACAAATTTATCGAGCCTTTCTACGGCTTTTTTAATTGTGCCTAAATCGGTGGCGTAAGACAAACGAATGTGGTCGTCTGCACCAAAAGCAATCCCCGGAATCACTGCTACTTGCTGCTGTTCTAAGAAAGCGTCGCAAAATTCCAGAGAATTCATTCCAGTCTTGCTGATGTTGACAAACATATAGAAAGCACCGTCTGGTTTAATACAGCTAATTCCAGGGATAGCATCGAGTAATTCAAATATTACCTGACGCCTTTCGGCAAAAGCTAGACGCATTGTTTCGACAGACTCTTGACTGCTTTCCAAAGCTGCGATCGCGCCGTACTGTGCAAAGGTACACACATTTGAGGTACTGTGACCTTGAATGGTGCTGGTGGCTTTGATTAATTCAATCGGCCCGGCCAAATAACCGACTCGCCAGCCTGTCATCGAGTAAGCTTTAGCAAAACCGCTGCTGATCAGGGTGCGATCGAAGATTTCTTTGCCCAGGGAACCGATGCTGACGTGTTGGGCGCCGTCATATATAATTTTTTCGTAAATCTCGTCAGCAACGACTAAAATATCTCGATCGACTATCACCTCGGCCAATGCTTTGATTTCCGCCGGAGTATACACCATTCCCGTCGGGTTAGAAGGCGAATTCAGTACAAATAACTTGGTTTTGGGAGTAATCGCTTTACTCAGTTGTTCCGGTGTAATTTTATATCCTGTAGAAGCATCAGTCCGTACAATTACTGGCTTGCCGCTAGCGAGTTTCACCATTTCTGGGTAGCTCAACCAGTAGGGAGCCGGAATAATTACTTCATCCCCCGGATCGATCAGAGCCATCATCAGATTGTAGAGCGAATGCTTGCCGCCGTTGGTGACAATAATATTTTCCGGTTGATAGTTGAGATTGTTGTCATCGCGGAGTTTGCGGGCGATCGCAGCTTTTAGCTGCGGTTCCCCAGCCACAGGGCCGTACTTAGTCTTCCCCGCGTCTAAAGCTTGTTTTGCCGCTGCTTTAATGTGTTCGGGCGTATCAAAGTCGGGTTCTCCCGTACTCAAACTACAGACATCAATCCCTTCGGCCTTCATGGCTTTAGCCTTAGCGGCGATCGCCAAGGTTATAGAAGGAGGAACCTCACCCACTCGTGCTGCCAACTTAATCATTGGATTTTAGATATTAGATTTTTGACTTTAGATCATAGGGTGACAAATGTTGATATTCAACCCTATTGTTAGGGAATTATGACATTTGTTTACATAGTACGTAAAGGATTAAGCAATTAAAGAATAAAAATTAAAAAAGCTCTTAGTTTTAATTTTTATTTTTTAATTTTTCAATTTTGACGTTATCATTGTAGCATTTTTGATGCCTCGTTACCCTCAACGCCGCTCTGCAAGCTTATGGATCTCAAATCTCTGATTCGCGACATTCCTGATTTCCCGAAGCCGGGAATTCTGTTTCGAGACATTACAACTTTGCTGCGCGACCCGCAAGGGCTCAGCTACACCATTGACAGCTTAGCGGAAAAATGCTCTGCAATGTCTGTTGACTATGTGGTGGGCATGGAATCGCGGGGCTTCATCTTTGGCGCGCCGTTGGCTTATAAAATGGGAATAGGCTTTATTCCTGTCCGCAAACCAGGGAAACTGCCAGGTGCGGTTCATTTTGCTGAGTATGAGTTGGAGTACGGTGTCGATCGACTGGAGATGCACCGAGATGCGATGACATCCGGCAGCCGGGTGCTGATTGTGGACGATTTAATCGCCACTGGCGGAACAGCGGCGGCGACGGCTAAATTGTTAGAGCAAGCTGGCTGCGAGCTTGTCGGTTTTGCTTTTATCATTGAATTGCAGGCCTTGGGCGGCAGGCAGAAATTGCCCGATGTGCCGATCGTCACGCTAGTGGAGTATTAGTTAGTTAACTGTTGACTGTTGACAGTTGACAGTTGACTGTTGACTGTTGACTGCTGAGTAAAAACTACTGACAAATAATAGCCTTGACCTTTGCATCGGAATTATTAATCTCTCTCTTCTCTTTCTCTGCGATCTCTGCGTTCTCTGTGGTTAAATCATTCCGATGCAACCGGAATTAATATCATTCACAATTATTCAAAACTAAAAACTAAAAACTAAAAACTAAAATCCTATGACTTCTATTAAATCTAATCGAAATTGGCGAAGGTTGAATTCTCTGTTTAGCAGCGAGACATTTACTTATGTTTTCAAGCGACTGTTGCAGGCACTTTTAACCCTATTTTTGGCATCGATGCTTTGTTTTGCAATTATTGAGCTAGCACCGGGAAATTACTTGGATACTTTGAGCCAAAATCCCAAGATTTCGCCGGAGACACTCAAGCAACTCGAACAGCAGTTCGGCTTAGATAAACCAGCTATTGTGCAGTATTGGCTGTGGCTGCAACAAATTGTGACGCGGGGGAATTTTGGCACGAGTTTTGTGTATCAGCGATCGGTAGCTTCGCTGCTGTGGGAACGGGTACCGGCGACGTTATTGATGGCGATCGCATCTTTGATTGTAACTTGGGCGATCGCGATTCCCTTGGGAATTGTCGCCGCCGTCAATCAAAACCGCACAGTCGATCGAGTTCTACAAGTAGTCAGCTACACGGGACAGGGATTTCCGAGCTTTATCACAGCTTTGCTGCTGCTATTTTTTGCTCAGAATACTTCGCCTCTGTTTCCCGTCGGAGGAATGACAAGTATCGACCACGCGGACTTACCTTGGTGGGGTCAAATTCTCGATTACGGCTGGCACTTAATTTTGCCAACTGTCGCCCTCAGCGTTACTGGTTTTGCTGGTTTGCAAAGATTGATGCGCGGACAATTGTTAGACGTGCTGCGTCAAGATTATATCCGAACAGCACGGGCTAAAGGTTTGCCGGACGATCGAGTAATTTACATTCACGCTTTGCGGAATGCAGTTAATCCGTTGATTACGCTATTGGGTTTTGAGTTTGCTAGTTTGTTGAGCGGTGCGTTTATTGCCGAATATTTCTTTAATTGGCCTGGTTTGGGAAAGCTGACTCTGGATGCGGTGAACAATCAAGATTTGTATTTAGTAATGGCGAGTTTGATGATGGGTGCGACGATGTTGATTGTTGGGAATTTGTTGGCAGATTTGCTGCTAAAAGCTGTCGATCCTCGGATTAAGCTGGAAGATTTGAAATAACAGAATTCACTCAGTGAGAAGATGTCAACTGTCACTCAAATTTTGTTCCTCTAGGAGTGTTTTATGTCTGAACAACAACCAAACGAGCCAATGAGTTTTAGCCGCTTTGCGGACTGGGGCAGGCATATTGACAGCCTTTCACAAGAGGCAAGGTACACAGTTAAAGTGTTGTTAGAAAAGGCTGGCACTGATGACGCACAAGCAGCGGAGCAGATACTTTCAAGCATGACATCCCTGTCTCTCGGCACCAATCAAAATACCGACCTCAGCTCCCTCGGCTCGCTCACCAATCTGACCACACTGTCTCTCGACTGCTATGAAATTACCGACTTCAGCTTCCTCGGCTCGCTCACCAATCTGACCACACTGTCTCTCAGGGGCCATCAAAATACCGACTTCAGCTTCTTCGGCTCGCTCACCAATCTGACCACACTGTCTCTCGACTGCTATGAAATTACCGACATCAGCTTCTTCGGCTCGCTCACCAATCTGACCACACTGTCTCTCAGGGGCAAGCGAATTACCGACTTCAGCATCCTCGGCTCGCTCACCAATCTGACAACACTGTATCTCAGCAACAATCAAATTACCGACATCAGCTTCCTCGGCTCGCTCACCAATCTGACCACACTGTCTCTCAGTGACAATCAAATTACCGACATCAGCATCCTCGGCTCGCTCACCAATCTGACAACACTCAATCTCAGCAACAATCAGATTACCGACATCAGCATCCTCGGCTCGCTCACCAATCTGACAACACTGGATCTCTGGCGCAATCAAATTACCGACATCAGCATCCTTGGCTCGCTCACCAATCTGACAACACTCAATCTCAGCAACAATCAAATTACCGATATCAGCATCCTCGGCTCGCTCACCAATCTGACAACATTGTATCTCTGGTGCTATCAAATTACCGACATCAGCATCCTCGGCTCGCTCACCAATCTGACCACACTCAATCTCAGCGACAATCAAATTACCGACATCAGCATCCTCGGCTCGCTCACCAATCTGACAACACTCAATCTCAGCGACAATCAAATTACCGACATCAGCATCCTCGGCTCGCTCACCAATCTGACCACACTGTATCTAGGCAACAATCAGATTACCAACATCAGCATCCTCGGCTCGCTCACCAATCTGACAACACTGGGTCTCAAAAACAATGAAATTACCGACATCAGCGCCTTGCGATCGCTCACCAATCTGACAACACTGTATCTGTGCGGCAATGAAATTACCGACATCAACGCCTTGCGATCGCTCACTAATCTGACAACACTGAATCTCGCCAACAATCAAATTACCGCTATGTGCCTGTTAGGCGAACTCCCACAGAAACGTCTTACTCTCTCGACTAGACCAATTGATGCTCAAAAAGCCACAGAAGCAGTCAAAGTTGCCTATGCCGCTATTGGTTTAGAAGAACCAGAAGTTATTGTTTGCAGCAGTCCCCGCGATGTTTGTCTCCAAATCTTCAACTTGTTCAAACACGACCATTCACAAAACTGCTCAAACGAAGGGGGTAGAAATAGATTGGGGAAAAAGCTAGACGGGAAATGGATGTCCCCATCGATTGTGGGAGACTTTGCAAGTCCGGCCGTGTGGAAGTATGAACTCGATCGCATGACGAGCGAGCCGGAAGCAGACAGCACACTGAGTTCGCTTATCAACGAATTGGTTGGCAGCTATGCGCGATCGCAACGAACGATGGGGAATTTTTTTCCCCTTCATTTGTTATTCCTGAAATCCCCTGTAGCCCCCACGAGTTTCTTTAAAGAAATCTATTTGACTCAATGGTATATCTCTTCATTCGGCGTCAATATTTCGGAAAAAGCACAAGAAATACTTCGCTCCCAAAAGCTGCTTTTCGAGCATTGCGGTTTTATATTTCCCTTTGAAAACTTTTGCGCGGTGTGCGATCGCCCGCGCCACCTGCGCTTTGACAGTCAAAACCGCTTGCACGCGGAAGGAGAACCTGCCATTGAGTTTGCGGATGGATGGAATTTTTATTATTATCACGGTGTCAGATTGCCTGAAGAATATGGCAAAGTACACCCAAATCAATGGCAATCCCAATGGATTTTAGCAGAAGATAATGCCGAAGTTCGGCGAGTGTTAATTGAAGAAATTGGTTACGCTCGCATAATTCAAGAATTGTCAGCAAAACAAATAGATAGTTGGCAGGAGTATGCACTATTACAAATAGATGACGCCGATGATATAGATGACGCCTATGATGTCGAGCCGATTATTTTGTTAAAAATGACTTGTCCAAGTACGGGATTCATTCACGCTTTGAGAGTGCCGCCTGACCTGACATCAGCGAGGGAGGCAATTCGCTGGGTAAATTGGGATATCGATCCAGAGGAATTTTCCGTGCAGACTTGATATAGCAGAAGGAAGAAGGAAGGCACTACACGGATTAAAGGGTGCGCGTATCAGATGTCATACCGAATCAGCGATCGGGAAGAAGGAAGACTTAATACTAGCAAGAAATTCAGCGATCGAGAATGTCTTTGTTTTAATTTCAGAAACGAGATGACAATTCCTGCAAGAACGAGCTAGGCTAGCTGTAGGCATCTATTTCAATCGGGACTTACGCACTGGCGATCGGAAACGGTTTTTTTTTTGGGAATACTTAGTTATAGCACCCAAAACCGACAAAAACCCGGTTTCTTTGGTGTTGATGCGTAATATCCTGTGCGGTAGATTAGCGATTTGTCGTCGAGTGGGGGCAGGTTTATGAGATTGTCGGTTTTCGGCAATTATTGTCGGTGAACCTGCCCCTACAAGACATGGCGTTTGTAAGAACGGATCGGATCTATCTGAGATATTGCAGCGTTCTCCATTAGCTGTAGGGGCGGGTTCGCCAGTAGGCTTAAACGTTTGCAGACAGGTTAAATAAACCCGCCCTCCCCCACGAATAATCCCCTCAAATCAATCGGACTCGATATAACTCCTATTATTCCCAGAAATGCACCGATAAAATTTCATTCACCCTCCAAACATGGCAAAACCACTAGCAATAGAAACTCGCGGACTCACGAAACAATTCGATCGCCATATAGCCGTCAATGACATCGATTTGCAAGTAGCAGCAGGCGAAGTATGCGGACTGATCGGCCCCAACGGTGCCGGCAAAACTACTTTGCTGCGAATGCTGGCGGCGGCTGAGGAACCGACTATAGGGGAAATTTACATCAACGGGGATAGGTTATTGCGCGATCGATCGCACCCGATTCTCAAACAGCGCATCGGCTTTCTTCCCGACGACTTTCCCCTCTACGACGACTTGACTGTTTGGGATTATTTAGACTATTTTGCCCGACTCTACAACCTCCAGCAACCGCGCCGCCGAGAGCGAATCAACTCCGTTTTAGAACTCGTGCAACTAACCAACAAGCGCAACAGCTTAATTTCTACCCTGTCGCGGGGGATGAAACAGCGCCTGAGTTTGGGGAGAACTATCATCCACGAACCGCTATTGTTGTTGTTAGACGAACCCGTTTCTGGCTTAGATCCGATCGCCCGAATGCAGTTCCGCGAAATTATCAAAGTTTTGCAAGAAGCCGGCATGACCGTAGTCATATCATCTCACGTCCTCAGCGACTTAGCCGAACTTTGTACCTGGGTCGGCATCATGGAACTCGGATATCTGGTCGAAAGCGCACCTTTACAAGAACTTTACAAACGCCTCAGCCGCCAGCAAATTTTCCTGTCGGTTTTAGGAAATAAATTAGAAGCGCTAACATCGGCATTAAAAAACTTTCCTTGGGTGGAAAATTGGGCAATAATCCCGGAAACTCAACAGGTGTGCGTAGATTTTTCAGGAAGCCCGGAAGATGCCGCAAATTTATTACGCGAACTCGTCGCGGCCAACATTCCCCTAACCGAATTCCACTGCACTCAAGAAGACTTAGAAACCATCTTCCTCAAGATGGGGCACCAGCAAGCATCCTAATTTGCTCGTTTCCTGTTTCCCAGAATAAACAGTGAGTTATAACTGAGTCGTCACCCATTCCTAATCACCAATAACCAATGACACTCCACTTACTAGACAAAATAGGCAACTGGAATCCCCAGTTATTTCGAGAAATCAAAGGCCGCTTGAATAATGGCAATATGGCGATCGCCTCTGCCCTTTCCCTAAGCGCTCAACTGCTGCTGTTCATGTATTACAGCGCCCAGATACCCGTTCCCCCTGCTAATTGGAATCAGACTTACCCGATCTTTGACAGATTTTGCGCTTTAGAGACTGCCAATTCCTCTAAGGGGTGCGTCAGAGATGCCTTGGGCAACTTTGTCATTGACTGGCGGATGTGGTGGCTAGAGATATTCATTTGGCTGAGCATATTGAGCGTCTTAGCTTTATTAGTAGCGGGGACTTATCTACTTGTCAGTGACTTAGACAAGGAGGAACGCCGCGGGACGCTCAACTTTATTCGCCTCAGTCCCCAGTCAGCAAAAACAATTTTTCTGGGCAAAATTCTTGGCGTACCAATTTTACTTTATTTAGCAACAATTCTGGCCGTACCCCTGCACCTGTACGCTGGATTAGCTGCTCAAATACCCCTGAATGAAATTTTATGTTTCTACATAGCGGTTGCAGCTAGCTGTGCTTTATTTTACAGCAGTGCGATGCTATTTGGATTGACAACCAGTTGGTTGGGAGGATTCCAACCTTGGTTAGCTAGCGCTACGGTTTTTGTTGTGTTTGGGATTTCTGGTCTCCCCCTGACGCGAGCTGCTTGGGATGTGTTACATTTTTTGTCTCCCCTTGCTATGCTGAGATATCAGCTTTTTCTAGTTGATAAAACTGATTTCGATTCGTTAGTTGAAAACTTAGACAAGTTGCAATGGTTTTACTCACCAGTGGGTACAAATATTGCGAGTGGAATTGCCTTGTCTCTCTTGGTTTGTGGTACAGGAACCTACTGGATGTGGCAGGGATGGCAGCGCCGCTTTCCAAATCCCAGTGCTACAGTTTTGAGCAAGCGGCAAAGTTATTTGCTAGTTATCTGCTGTCAGGTAATATTTTTAGGGTTTGCACTCCAATCAGACACCCCAGACAACGCTAATCTCATCTGTTTACTTATCTTGAATTTGGTGATGTTCTTGGCTTTAATTGCAGCTTTAACATCTGACAGACAATCATTGTACGATTGGGCGAGGTATCGGAAACAAATCGTTCCCAGCAATCAGAAGCTTTGGCGGCGCTACCCACTACTCGATTTAATTTGGAGCGATAAAAGCCCGGCTGTAGTTGCAATCGCGATCAACTTTCTCAGCTCAGTAATAATTTTAACACCTTGGGCGCTGTTGGAAAAACCTGAGATCAAGGGATTTTGTGGTGTAATTGGCTGTCTGAATCTTATCCTAATTTACGCAGCCATCACCCAACTATTCCTATTTACCAAAACCCGAAATCAGGAAATTTGGGCTGCCTGCACAGTCGGTGGCGCTATCTTGTTGCCGCCTCTGATTTTATCTATGCTCTTGCTCACCCCTGAAAAAGCTCCTCTTTTGTGGTTGTGTTCAACATTTGGTGGCTTTTGGTCTTCGTCGTCTCTGGCAGCGTCAGGAAATACGATTTTGCTCTCCATACTGAGTCAGTGGAGTGTCTTGGTGTTGCTGAATCTCAAATTGCGATCGCAACTGAGACTCGCAGGGGAATCAGCTTCTAAAGCACTGCTGAAAGCTTGAAAAAGCTGGGGAAAAGATTAAACATGAAACTCCGATTCAGGCAGGGATTTAAACCCCTGCCTGAAAGCTTAGTCGTCTGAAAACGACTGTTCAACTAACTTATTATGCCAATTCTGCATTGATAATCCGCTTTATATTGAGCGATATATTGAGCGATGGTAGTGGCCGCTACACAGACAAAGCCCACCTTAGCAGGCTTTAAGATTAAAGTTGAAAAATATTTTCTAACTGGACAGATCCAAAATTAGAGAGTCAGCGTATATTACTAATGAACGCAGTACAGAATTTCATAGGTTCGCACCGCTAACAATTTCAGCTTGCCTGTTTGCAGTTGAGCTGCGATCGCCCGCCAGCTAGACATATAACTATAAAATACGGCTAAGTAATCTGTCTTTAGGAGTAAGTTTCTTTGAATCGGGGGGCGGGTTTATATATCATTTTAGCTGCGTGTAATACTTTTCTGGCAACCCACCCCTACAGTAGAAAATAAGAAAAACTCTCCTAAAAGTGCGAATTTGTGATATTTTGACTGAGAATACCACCGCCGTTAGGCAACAGAAGTATCAAATTTAGAGGGTGATTAGAAAATGGCCGAAATTAGAGACACCGCACAAGCAAACTTGCTAGCAGGAACTCCAGAAGATGACCTGATTTTTGGTTTGATGGGCAATGACACCATTGCCGGAAACTCTGGTAATGACAGCATTTATGGCGGGAAACAAAGCGATTTAATTGAGGGCAATTTAGGTCAAGATTCGCTCTTTGGAGATTTAGAGAACGACACTATTAACGGCGGAGAAGGTAACGATTTTTTAGTGGGCGGAAAAGGCAGCGATTCCATATCAGGCAACTCCGGCAATGATGTTTTGTCCGGGGATAGAGATACTGATGTCCTGATAGGCGGAGACGGGGCAGACCTATTTGTTTTGAGGCGCTACGCGGAGGCTGACCCGAACCGTA
The DNA here is from genome assembly GCF_036705085.1 of Microcoleus sp. B6-A1. NCBI lineage: Bacteria > Bacillati > Cyanobacteriota > Cyanophyceae > Oscillatoriales > Microcoleaceae > Microcoleus > Microcoleus sp. B6-A1. Next base: position 74,834 of record NZ_JAUBTU010000017.1, on the reverse strand, counting down.
CCAGCGGCGGTGTTAGTTTGGCAAATGCTGACCTGATCGCCGATTTTGTACCAGGTACAGATTTAATCGGTTTGGGCGAAGGTGTCAGTTTTAGCGACTTAAATATTCTGGAAGCTGGAAACGATACTGTTATTCAAGACCGGGTAACAGGAGAATTTCTCGCTACTCTCAGAGGGGTGAGGCAAAGTGCAATTAACCAGGCAAGTTTCACTAATAATATTGGCAGCGTTGTTCCCAGCCCCCCGCCTCCAGCGCGGACAACGGCTTATGCTTTAACTCCTGCTAATCGGATTGTCGGTTTTAGTCTTTCCAATCCCGGAAGTGTGATCTCAGATTTGCCCGTGACTGGATTGCAAGCGGGAGAAAGTTTGCTGGGAATTGATTATCGACCGGCTAACGGCAGACTTTACGGTGTGGGTTCTAGCAATCGCTTGTATACTGTCAATCCGATGACTGGGGAAGCAAGTCCAGTCGGTAACGGGCAGTTTGCTGTTCCTCTAACTGCGGGGGCTGCGGGTTTTGATTTCAATCCGACAGTTGATCGAATTCGGTTTGTCAATCAAGCCGATCAAAACGCCCGCCTCAACCCGGATAACGGGGCACTTGTGGATTTTGACACGCTGGCGGGGGGAATTCAACTCGACGGGAATTTGGCTTATGTTGCGGGCGATCGCAATTTTGGGTCAAATCCAGCGGCGGCAGGGGCTGCGTATGTGAACAACTTTGCCGGGGGAACTTCGACAACCCTGTTTGTAATTGACAGCGATTTCGATGTTTTGGTTCGACAAGATCCGCCGAATAATGGAGGGTTGAATACGATCGGATCTTTGGGAGTTGATGCGAATAGCGTTCTCGGCTTTGATATCAGGAGTATTGGCGGCCGCGAGGTGGCAGTGGCGGCGCTGGAAGTTGGTGGTATTTCCGGCTTGTACAATATTAATTTAAGTAGCGGTCAAGCTTCCTTTGTCGGTCAAATTGCCGACGGGAGACAGATTAACGGTTTGGCTTTGCCTTTGCCTACAGCTTACGCTTTAACTGTTAGAAATGGCGCTGAAACAATTGTCGGTTTTAACGAAGCGGCACCGCGGGCGATTCTCAGCGACGTGGCAGTTACAGGGTTGCAGCCGGGAGAAAGTTTGCTGGGAATTGATTTTCGCCCCGCTAACGGTGTGCTATACGGTGTGGGTTCTAGCAATCGCTTGTACGCGATCAATCCAGTTACTGGGGCTGCAAGTGCAGTCGGTAGCGGGCAGTTTGCTGTTCCCCTAACTCCGGGGGCTGCGGGTTTTGATTTCAATCCGACAGTCGATCGAATTCGGTTTGTCAATCAAGCCGGTCAAAACGCCCGCCTCAACCCGGATACGGGGGCAATTGTCGATTTTGACACGCTGACGGGGGGAATTCAACTCGATGCGAATTTGGCTTATGCTGCGGGCGATCGTAATTTTGGCAATCCCGGCGCTGCTGCTGCTGCGGCGTATGTGAATAACTTTGCAGGGGCAAATTCGACAACGCTGTTTGCAATTGACACCAATTTAGATGTTTTGGTGCGGCAAGATCCGCCGAATAATGGGGTGTTGAATACGATCGGATCTTTGGGCATTGATGCTGGTACCGTTCTCGGCTTTGATGTCAGGAGTGTTGGCGGTAACGAGACGGCTTTGGCTGCGATCGAGGTTGGCGGAGTTTCCAGCCTATACAATATCAATTTGACGACCGGTCAAGCTTCGATTGTCGGTCAAATTGGTGACGGGCGAGGGATTAAAGGTTTAGCACTGACTTTGATTTAAATAGGGGAAGGAATAAGGAAGAAGGAAGAAGGAAGAAGGAAGAAAAATAATTAAACTTTTTTAATTTACCAATGCCCAATTCCCGATTCCCGATTCCCAATGCCCAATTTGAGTTAATCTATTATTTTGACAAACAAGATAAAATGTTATCTCAAGTTTTTTACTTGCTACGTTCCCGCAGTGACGGCAAGTATCTGTCGGCGAATCCCAATCCAGATTCGGCAGTGAGTTACCTGCTGATGTTTCGCGAAGACTATGACGCTTTGAGCTATCTCAATGCCCACGCTGCTGATGTTGCCGATCGATTCGGAGTAGAATCGATTTCCGGTTCTCAGGTAAAAAAGCTACTCGAACGTTGGGGCTTTAACGGCGTGGGGGTTGTTCAAGACCCGCTGTTACCCAATATTGAGTTTTTATTGACAAAGGATTGACAATTGACAAGATTTGCGATTCACCCGGTTTCAGGAAGAAATCGGGTTTTTTTGTCAAGTTTTGAGCCGATCGCCCGATCGAGTTTGTACAGTTCTGTGCCCCATATCTAGTGCAAATTGTCAAATATATTAACCTTTTACCCTAAATCTGAATCCTGTTGTATATTCGTAGTCTGTTGATTTATTCCGACACGTCAGTACACAACCTATGGTTAGAGAATTAGAGCGATCGAGTGCCAGCGAGAAACGCAACCTGTCCGATTTCCCCGAAACAGCACCCGCCGCCAATCCCGTATTTTTTAGGACTTACAGCCGCCGTACCGAGACGGGAAGGGAGACTTGGGAGGAAGTGTGCGATCGAACTGTCAAGGGGCTGCAAAAGCTGGGAAACCTCACCCCCGAAGAAACACAACTGCTGCACCGGATGCAAAACCAGCTCAAAACCCTCGCTTCAGGCCGCTGGCTGTGGGTAGGCGGCAGCAAATGGATCGAACAACCAGAGAATTTTTCCGGGGCATATAATTGTTCCTCAACAAATATTCTCGACTGGCGTTCCTTTGGTTTGTTAATGGATTTGGCAATGATGGGCTGCGGCACCGGCGCAGTCTTGGAACCACAATATATCAACCAACTGCCGCCGATTCGCAACCGTTTAACCCTAACCATGCAAGGCGAAATCGGCTCTACACCCGCCCAGTCGCGCCGTCAAGAAACAGAAGTAAAAATAGCCGAAAAAACCGCAACTATTTATGTCGGAGATTCTCGTCAAGGTTGGGTACAATCCTATCAAAATTTGCTGGAATTATCCACAGATGAAAGATTTGCAGGAGAAGTTCAAGTATTCATCGATTTGAGCGATGTTCGCCCGGTGGGAGAACCTTTAAAAGGTTTTGGCGGAGTAGCAAATCCGGTGAAATTGCCCGACCTTTATCAGCGCTGCGCCGCAATTTTGAATAAAGCTTTAGGGCGGCAGTTAAATTCAGTTGAATGCTGCGTGTTGATAGATGAAGCTGCGGTCACGATCGTCGCCGGCAACATTCGTCGAAGCGCGGGAATTCGTCAGTTTTCTTTCGATGACGAACTAGGGGCAAATGCTAAAAATAATCTGTGGCAACAAGATGAAAGCGGCAACTGGAGAATAGATCCAGAACGCGATGCCCTTCGGATGGCCAACCATACGCGAGTTTTCCATACCAAACCTACACTAGAAGAATGTATTGATGCTGTCCGCAAACAGTATTATAGCGGCGAAGGTGCGATTCAATGGGCCGGCGAAGCTGTAGCTCGATCTAACGTTGATTTACTTTCAACACCGAGTCTTAAACTTGAATTTTTGAAAGCTTACGACGAAGGAAAAGCTAAAGAGTGGTTGCAGGAACGCCATCCTAATATGACTGCTGGCGAGTTAGAGCATCGGTTAGTCCGTATGGGCTTAAACCCGTGTGGTGAAATCATCGGCTCTAATTTTCATTGTGTCAGTGGCGACACTCTGCTAATTACTAGAGACGGACTGCATAAAATAAAGGACGTTGTTGGGAATGAAATCGAGATTTGGAATGGTAAAAGATGGAGCTCAGTCACACCATTTCAGACAGCGAGTGATACCAATGGCGGGCGACGCAAACTTTATCGTGTAAAGTTTGCTGATGGTACTTATCTGGATGCCACAGAATATCATCGTTTCTTTGTCAAGGATCGCTTTGGTAAAGTTTACCAAGAAGTTCAAACCAAAGACTTGATGGATACAAGTCGATATAGCATTCATACTGAACCTTTTACAATTCAGTATGAAGATGGCTTGAATATCGATTCAAGTTATGCTTACACTTTGGGGGTGGCTGTAGGAGATGGAACTACAGACCAAAATGACAATGCGAAAGTTCGACTTTACGAACAGAAAATGGCATTATCAGTAGCAGGAAATAAGTCTCCAGAAAGAAGCTATGACTATTTACCTGCTTTTACCGATGTAACTAACTTGAGCTTTTCTGGAGAGTTGCTGAAAAGTTTGAAAGTTAACCCAGAAGCACTAAATGTAATTGCGAGCTGGAATCGGCAAGCAATTTTACATTTTATTGCTGGATTAGCTGATACGGACGGCTCGAATACCCACAGTAATGGTATCAGAATTTATATTTCTGACCGCGATCGCGCTTTCAGAGTTCAGTTACTTTTGACCAAATGTGGTATTCGTTCGTCGCTAAATCTTTGCGCTCATCAAGGGTCAATTACTAATTACGGCGTCCGAAGTCGGGATTTGTATTACTTGCAAATTACTGACTGTGGTGAAATTCCTTGTCAGCGGTTAGATGTGAGCAAAGGGACGCATGCTAAACACAAAGGTAAATGGCAAGTCGTCAGAAGTGTCGAAGAATTACCAGGATTGCACGATACTTACTGCTTCAACGAACCAGAGTTTCATAAGGGAGTTTTCGGAAATACCCTAACTGGAAACTGTAATTTGGCGGAGGTTCACCTCAATCAAATTGACCCTTACAATTTCAAAGAACAGGAGGAAGCTTTCAAGGCTGCGGCTCTATCTGTCGCGGTACTTCTCAATCACACATTTCTTGAACCCCGCTATCAATACAGCCGCGAATTAGACCCGATTGTCGGCGTATCTTTCACGGGATTGTTCGATTTCTTCGTTCATGCTTTTGGCGTTGAGTGGCTGCGCTGGTGGGTGGAAGGCCGCCCGCAAACTCCGCAAGGAATCGCTTTTAAACAGCGGGAAGAAGAGTATTTGAGTGGTTGGCGCGAGATTGTCGATCGGGTAGTATGGGATTATTGCGATCGCCATTCCTTAAAACGCCCAAATCGCTGCACAACCGTTCAACCATCGGGTACTAAATCTCTGCTGACAGGTGCTTCGCCGGGGTGGCATCCGCCGAAAGCCCAGCGTTTCATTCGCCGAATCACTTTCGGCAAAAACGACCCCGTAGCCCTCGCCTGCATCGACTACGGATACAACGTGATTCCGTCTCAATCTGACAAGGATGAAAACGGCAATTTGCTGAACAATCCCTTCGATGAACGCTGTACAGAATGGCTGGTAGAAATACCTGTAGCGGTAAGTTGGGCTGACTTGCCCGGTGCTGATGAAATTGACATTAACAAGTTCTCAGCGGCGGCACAAATGGACTTTTATATGCAAGTGCAAAAGTTCTATGTCAGACATAACACTTCGGCCACGATTGAACTGCGCGAAAATGAAGTGGAAAGTTTGGGCACTCGAATTTATGAAGCGATTCGCGATGATGAAGGCTACATTTCCGCAGCGCTTTTAGCTCGATTTGATGCTCTTGAAACTTTCCCGCGTCTGCCCTTTGAACCAGTGACCAAGGAAATTTACACCAAGATGGTGGAAGAGACTTTAGCGCGCCGCGAAATTGATGTTTTTCACGCGGCACTAAGTCGCTATGACTTAGGTGAAATGATGGATTCGGGGCCGGCAGGCTGCGATTCTGATAAGTGTTTGATGCCGGAGACTAAATAGATTTAGCGATCGGCTTAATTATGAGAAATCCCCAAAGCCTGGGGATTTCTTTTTTTGAGTTGTACAAAAATGCTAAATAAAAACTGCGCTCTCTATTGACATTAGCTGGCGAACTTGCGAATATGATCTATAGAAATACGTCGCAGCAAATATAGAACAAAAACATGAATGTAGACGAAGATATCCTGCAATTACCCCATATCGGTTTAAAGAACAGAGCTATACTTCCCGAACTATCAGGAATATATTACGTTATAGACGAAAATTTTATAATTTGGTACATAGGAAAAGCAAAGAATCTACGTACCCGCTGGGCCGGTGACAGCCACCACAGACTCGATCAACTACAAAAGCAACGAAAAAAGCTGTTTACCATCTATTACGAGTTAGTGCCTGAATCGCTACTTGATGCTACAGAACAGGAGCGTATTGAGCAGCACAGCCCGCAGTTGAATGGAACTAAAGTCAAGGTTAAGAAATTACGTCCAACAGAAACACTTTTACGGGAAACGCTAGCTAACCTTGCCCCTTACAGTTTTATATTAGGTGTAGAATCAGCCCGAAAACAAGACCTGAAGTTCATAGAAGATTCTCTGTATTGGCGAGATAATGGGAGAGTTAAGAAGGCTATTTTGCCTTTGACTGTGATACATATTTGCATAAATGTAAGCGAATTATCGACCGGGACAAGCGGGAACTCAGCGATACGTTTCATCAGAAATATTTTTAGGAAGCGCAGTAATTATTCAAAAAACTGGGAGTCGTCTTCTAAATACAAAAACAGGGCTGAATATTCAGTCAAAGTATTATTAGTTAATGGCTTCGTTATAGAAGTATGTGGAATATGGCAAGAAGCATTAAAATACATTCAAGACTATGAGTTAACTAAACTGGCTAATGTAGATATGAGGGCTGTGGATGAAGCTTCTTTAGTTATTATAAAAAATAAGTGTTTACTTAACTGCGAAGCAGGGGTATTTTTAGCTCCTGACAACCGAGATTATCCATATCATGAGTTTTGTCGCAAGGCAATAGAACGAATATATCCTTATAAACAAGATTTGGTTAAACTACTATTTAATGAAGAAATCGCTCTAGTAAGTAAGCCGCAAGTATTGCCAACAGATACCAGAAATCTACGCGATAGTAAGACGGGTCTTCTTGTCCGGCTAGCTAACCTTGCTGATAAGAAAGGATATATGACGGCATTGTTAACGGAACGCGGTCTTGACTTAAATCTTTATCGGGTTAACAAGTATTTAGAGTCCATACCAAAAGATGATAATTACATAGACAACATCGCAGATACAAGAATGACTGTCTTTATCAAGCCATTTCTTTGGAATCTCCCAGAAGTTTATTTGGCAGCCACAGTAGATAGAGTGTTTTGGTTACTGCTAGAAACTTACCTGTCGGATTTTACTAAAGTAAACCTAAACGCAGAAGAAAGATATACAAGCAAAGCCTATGTATCGCCTCGAAGATTTATAGTACCTGCGACACTGACTGTCACCTTAAATGGGAAATGGAAAGCAGGCATCCCATTTGGTTCTAAAGATGATATGTCATATAAAGCAGTTGTAGATATTATCACAAGTCGCTTACAGGCAAGCGGAATACCTAAGCTAAAGTTCTCGTTCACATTAGATAGTATACGCAGCTAGTTACTCACAAATCAACAGTAATATCATTTATCTCTATGTAAAATCTCTATTTAAAAACATCTTTCGTCTTTTAAAGCAGCAAAGTGGCGGTCAAATAAACTGCGGCGTGCAAACCTAAAATTTGCCAATAATTCAAAGCCAAGTTTTGCCAAGTCGGTTCGTAGACTGCAGTCTTCTCGAATAACTGCGGTAAGATTGTACGATCGCACAATCTTACCGCACTTCCCTCAACCATTCACATAATAATCCCGCGTTCCCTTCGCATTCATCGCTTCTCCGAGTCGATTTAACCCGTACACGTAAGCCGCAGTTCTCATGGAAACTGACAATTCCTGAGATTTTTTCCAAATTGCCTCAGTTTCTTCGACCATTTTATGCTTTAACCGCTGGTTGACTTCATCCAGCGTCCAATAAAGCCCGCTGCGATTTTGCACCCACTCAAAATAACTAACCGTTACACCTCCGGCATTGACTAAAATATCAGGAATTACCTGAATTCCCCTCGCTTCTAAAATCAAATCAGCAGCCGAATCAATCGGCCCGTTAGCTACTTCAAAAATAAACTTAGCCTTAATATCATTAACATTGGCTTCTGTTATTTGATTCTCCAAAGCTGCTGGAACCAGCACGTCTACATCTAATGCTAAAAGTTGCTCATTTGTCAAGATTTCGTGTTCGATAATATTACAAACAGAACCTTCGCAGTAAACAGCTTTGATACCTTTGTTAGAATCTTTAAATCCTCGAATACTGGGGATGTCCAGACCTTGTTTAGCATAAATTCCCCCTTGGGAATCGCTGACAGCAACAACTTTGTAACCTGCTTTCCAGAGCAGTTCTGCTATTTCTGCACCTGCATTACCAAAACCTTGTACTGCTACAGTCGTATCTTGAGGAGTTAGCTCAAATTTGGGTAGAATAGTTTGTATTACAAAAAAAGCACCCATTGCTGTGGCCGTATCTCTGCCCAAACTGCCGCCAATTGTCACTGGTTTTCCAGTCACCACCGCTGGAGAAAGCTGCCGCTTAATAATGTTGTACTGATCCATCATCCAACCCATAATCATGGGATTGGTGTAGACATCCGGTGCGGGAATATCGACATCGGGGCCGATGAAATCTGCGATCGCATCGACATAGCCCCGGCTCAACCGTTCCAATTCCAGTTTGGACAATTCCTTGGGATTGAGAGTAATTCCGCCCTTTGCTCCTCCAAAGGGCAAGTTCAAAACTGCACATTTAAACGTCATCCAAAATGCTAAGGATTGCACTTCATCAAGGGATACTCCCGGATGATAGCGCACTCCTCCTTTAGACGGGCCTCTGGTATTGTCGTAGCGCACCCGATAACCTTGGAAAATTCGCAGGGAACCGTCGTCCATCCGCACGGGAATCGATACAATTAAACTGGATTTGGGGTGTTTCAGCCTTTCGATCGTATCCTCGGAAAGGGACACATATTTTAAGGCTCGTTCTAATCGGCGGCTGGCATCGGCAAATAATGATTCAGACATAATTGGAAGGAAGAAGGAAAGCACGACACGGATTTTGACACGGATACACGGATTAATTATTTAGTGTCCGTCAGATTTTGAAGTCAGAGGGAAGAAGCAAGAATAGCTGACATCTTAATTTTAAGTGTCTCGGCTGATCTACTGGTTTTCCTATACATTTTAATTTAATCACAATCCAGGTTGAATTCTGTCAACTGTCAACGGTTAACTGTTCACAAACTGCCTTGTGTCGATCGACAATATCGCAGTGCCAAGCAGGATTAAGCAGATACACTTACAATAGAGGGTGATATTTAAGCTCAAGCCGCAATTTGAGTTCGATCGCTCAAATCACTGGCAGCCATCAGGGGAATTAAATTCTGAAATAGATCGAGGCTTTAGCTGACGTTAGAAACTGAATTATTATTATGGTTGGACTCCTAGCCGCACTCTCTGCGTCTGCGGCAGGGGGTATGAGAATTGCCCTGCCCCTGCTGTTAATTGGTTTGTTGCGGATTGACAAACTTTGGTCGGAAATACCTTTATTGTCGGGGGTTCCCCCCCAGGTGGCTATCACCATCTTGGTGAGTTGGTCGCTGTTAGAGTTATTTGCTTCTAAAACCTTTGTAGGACAGCGGGTACTGCAAATTGTGCAAATTATTTTCAGCCCCATTGTAGGAGCAATTATGGGAATTTCGATCGCTCAGGTAAGTTCGATCGAGGAAATTATTGCTCACCCTTGGATGCTGTGGATAATTGGTATTGTCGGAGGTTTGTTGGCTTTAGTGCTGCAACTGGTACAAGCGGGATGGTTTTACCGGTTGCAGGGTTTGCCGATTTGGGTGATTTTCCTCCAAGATGTTCTGTGCATTTCCTTGGTTTTGTTTGCCTTTGACGCACCGCGACAGGGAGGGTTAGTTGCTATGATCCTGCTGTGGCTGGCAATTCGCAGTTCAAAAGAGTGGTATCGCTGGTACAAAAGTCAGGGAATACCGGGTGACAGGGGAAATCCCCGCCGCCACAAGCGCGATCCTGATTAGTTAGTGATTAGTTATTGCTGATTAGTTATTGGTGATTAGTCATATCGTTTACGGTTGTTTCGGAATGATTTAACCGCAGAGGGCGCAGAGGGCGCAGAGGAAGAGAAGAGAGAGATGAATAATTCCGATACCAACGGATTTTATATCATTAGTCCTTTTTAACAACAGTGAACAGTCAACAGTCAACTGTCAACTGTCAACTGTCAACTGTCAATTTAAAGCAATCCGATCGAGTGTAGCGGGCCCTGACCCGTAATTAACTCTAGCAATAGTGCCACAAAACCAATCATCGCCACACGACCGTTCCAGACTTCCGCCCCCGTGGTCAAGCCCCACTCCCACTGCTCTTGAGGGTACATTTTCACTTTTTTGGAAGGGCGTATAACATCGGAGAATTTAACGCTGGGAGATTCGATCGACTCGATGACTAAATCAGCCAAGGCTTCAATAAACACCGGATGAGTATTCAGGGCGGGCACTCGGTAGAAATTCTCAATCCCCGATTCTTCTGCTAATTCTCGATACTCCATGTCAATTTCTTGTAGAGTCTCGATGTGTTCGGAAACAAAACTAATCGGAACTACCAACAAATCTTGGACTCCATTTTCTGCCAATTCGGTTATGGCGTCTTCGGTGTAAGGTTTGAGCCATTCCACCGGGCCAACCCGACTTTGATAAGCTAGAGTGTGTTCGTTCGATCGATCCAAATGTTCCATAATCAGACGAGTGCAATCTTCAATCTCGCGCTGATAGGGGTCTCCAGCCTCTTCTACGTAGCTGAGGGGGACGCCGTGGGCGCTGAAAAAGATGTGAACTCGATCGGGATTCGGATTGTGGTCTAGTTGTTGGGCTATCAATTCCGACATTGCCTGAATGTAACCAGGCCGCTTATACCAAGAAGGAATCGCGGTATATTGTATATCCTTGAGGGCAGGATCTTTGCCCCACATTTCTTCTAGCTGCCGGAAGCTAGAACCGCTGGTGCTGATGGAAAATTGAGGATACAGCGGCAAGATTGTCAAGTGTTCGATGCGATCGCGCTTAATTTTGGCGATCGCCTCTTCGGTAAAAGGATGCCAGTAGCGCATCCCCACGTATACTCGAGCATCTTGTCCCTTTTCTTGCAAGAGTTCTTGCAGGGAAGCGGCTTGTTCCTCGGTAATTCGCCGCAAAGGAGAGCCGCCACCGATTTGGCGGTAGTTTTCCTGGGATTTTTGAAAGCGCAGGGTCGAAATCAACCAGGCGAGCGGTTTTTGCATCCACGGAAACGGAATGCGAATGATTTCCGGGTCAGCAAACAAGTTGAACAGGAAAGGACGGACATCCTCGATTTGATCTGGCCCGCCCAAGTTTAATAGCAATACTCCCACACGACCCATAGCGGTTACAGCTCTCCCATCGTCTCAGTTCTGTTACTTATCTTTATGATATAACTTAATAATATCTTAAGTCGATAGCAAGGTATACATAATTTTGACTATAGCAACAATTTTTAGAGATTTAAGTTATCGGTATCAGTGTCTCTAGGATTGCGATCGCACCTCTGGCTGCTTTGAGCGTAGGCGGCAATGCTCGTTTGGGTCACAACGGCCAAGGAAAAATGTACCATCAGCCAATTATTATTTAGAAGCTTTTGCCGACTGTCAGTTTGACAGGAGTACACAGCAGCGTTGCGATGCACGAAATGCAACTGGCGCAATTGCGACAATCTTTCAGGAAGTATACCGCGCGGTCAAGTCCGGTGGTCTATTCATTTGGGTAGATTTTCCTCTGCATACAAATCCGGTATTTAGGTCAGGGTTGGCTGTATTTTTGTGGTTGTTTGAGACTGAAACTGACTTGGGGAGTTTGTTGGCAGAGGTGGGATGGCGATCGTACAATTCCGAAGGAACTCCACAACCAAAACTTTATGCTGACGGCAGCATTCAAGTAATCCAAGTTCAAAAGTCAGTTGACAGTTGTCAGTTGACAGTTGTCATTAGTGCGCGGGGAAGAAACCGGGTTTCTACGAATTTTGGGTTGAGTGACGATAAATATCGGGAGAAACCAGGTTTCTGAGGTCGGCGCGCGCATCTTACTATACTTGTCAACTAATGACTAATGACTAATGACTAATGACTAAACAAACTTTTTCGCTTCTGCCAAAGCCGCCTCAAACTTTAGCAATACATCCTTTTCTGTGTGAATAGCTTTCTCTTGTTCCAGCAGCGGGCGGCCAAAGCGAAAAATGCCGTCCTGTTCAACGTGGTCTACATAAGGTAGCGTTTCTGGATGCGGCAAAAATTTTCTGCCGATGGTGTACGGCGTGTGGAAAGAAAAGCTAAAGTCGGGAAACTTGTCGCTTTTGATTTCGAGATAGTAAAGCGAGTAATAATCTTTGGTTTCGCAGTACACACATTCGCGGCACTTATTTACAAGTTTGCGGTTCTGATAGAAAAAATCCCACTTATCCCAAAAGTAGCCATCTTTCATCATTTCCTGGTGGTCGTCGCACAGTTCGAGATATAATTTGTCAGAATCCGCCGGACGGTAGAAGTAAAGCATGGCGTAGGGCATTTCAATCAGTAACTTGACTGCTTGATTTTTTCGCTGGTACCATTCCTGCTGGTGAGTTTCGTAGACTTCCTTATATTTATTAATTGCTTTAAAGCTGTTAAGCTGATTTTCTTTGGCCCACCGCGACGCCCACACTGTCCAGTAAGCTAGCTGGAAGGTTGCTGAAATTTCCGCAGAACCTTGTTCTTTCCAGTCGGCAATGATTTTTTCCCACTCGGAACTAAAAGCTAGTCGTGATTGTTCGTTTTCTTCAGGCTTTTCTGTATTGATTGGGGTGGGTATTTGGTGATTATTTTTAATCAGCCCTTTGGGTTCTTTGCGCCAATTATTAATATCGGTTGGCGTTAGACTTAAGATGAATCTTCGGTCGTGAACGGGATATTCTAGATGGATTCCTGATTTGCGGAAAGAGCGGTATTCTAAAATAGGGAGTTTGTCTTGTTCAATCCACTGCTGGCGTTCTGCGGGCGAACACTTGAGTATTGTTTCTAATTCAACGGGATCGACGGCTAATTCACTTTTGAATGTCTCCCAAAATCTTTCTTGTTCGGCTGGATTTTCTTCCAGGAGGGATACAATTCGGTTGACGAGATGATCGGTTTGGTCTTGGCAATTTTCGGGAAGTCCTAAGAAGTCGAGGAGTTTGGTCTTGAGTATTCGTCTGGCTGAGATTAGCTCGGCTAACATGAGAAGCTCCAGTAGAGTCATGACTTGCGCTCTTGAACTGGCAAGATTTGCACAAGTCTTATATATCTTAATAGATTCTTCTGGGTTGTCGGCAATTGAAATGTCCGCGCGAGCGAAGGTATCCCGATCGCGCCTGCGGGCCCGTTGCGGTAGGGTATCGCCCAACCTCCGCCCCCTCCCTAAGCCAAAATACTCAAAACCAGGGCAAAAGACCGATCGACCTTTTGGCCTGATTGGCTAAAACTCATATATTGCACCGTTCTCAATTACTTGTTTAGGAACAGGCAAGATGCCTGTTCCACAAAATATAAATTTTCTTGTGGAACAGGCATCTTGCCTGTTGCTGACAATGGTGCGAGATATCAGCTAAAATCGATAATTACGATCGCGCACCCACAAACTCACAGGCACAGCATGGCCTGTTTTGTCAACCTTTACTTCTACCAAAAATGATTGTCGCTGCTTCCTTTGAGCTTCGCTAATCTCCTGATTGACTTTTTCCCTTTCATCCTCTGGCATATAATAAGTTTCTAAGCCGTATTCCATCTGCCAACCGTTATATTTGCCCTTAATTGCGATTTGATTGGCGGGCAAATTGGTGGGATTTTTGAGACTGACGCGGACGGGTTTCCAAGCTTGGGGGCGGCCGAGATTAGTCGCGGCTTTTGGCGCTTCTAAGATTACATAAAAACTGGTTTGTGGTTTGAGATTGTGCGTATTTTTTGGACAAACAATTCCGGGCGGACAAGGTTTTTTTTCGGTAGGTAAATCTTTCCAGTCGGGGAGTTTTTGGAGATTTGTGAGATCGGAAATATCATATCTCAAAACTTGGTAATATCCGCGCAAAAAGTCGTAAGGGTCTACTGGTGCTGTTTGCAGGACAACTGTTTTGCCAGTTATAAAAGTGTAAACGGCGGTGGCGGGTACGGCGGCAATTAGTCCGATTTGCAAGAGTAGAGGAACCCACATTCGCCACGCGGGAAGGCGTTTTGCTTCCGGGGGAAGGGTGAATGATGGGGGATTAGCGCTGGTATCTGCTATTTCGGAACTTGGAGGTGTTAAATCTGGATTTTCGGTGTTCATATTGGGAATTGGGAATTGGTTCGCAGAATAATATCGTTGACCTTTGAATCGGCATAATCATCTTCCGAGTGCAGTGCAAGGGGGACGATCGCACTATAGTAGAATGCTGCTATTCATCGGGGATTTTTGCGAAGTGGCGCTCGAACCACAAACCAGCAGCAATAACACCGATTCCGCACAAAACAAAGACAAAAGATTTGAGCAACAATCCTGTGTTATATTCAAAGACTCGGCTGATAATTTGCAGGGTGATTAATACCATGCCTCCCCAAAAAGTCTGGCGGTTTCCTAAAGCTAAACCTTCTCGGATTAAGCCGACAGCGAGCAAAAATGATAAAACATTAAACAGAAAAGTTGCTAATTGAGGAAGGGGAGTAAAATTGAGGTGAAAAAGCGGTATTAAGGCGCTGGCGAGGATGAAAATGCCGATCGCACTTGTAGTCAAATCCACTGCTTTTTGTTTTGGTCGCCGCAGTTCCAAACGTCCCAAGCGCAGCCATTCAAACACCGTGAAACCGCCCAAAACCGCCACATTTGCCAGCAAAACCCAATCGGGCTCAGTTGACGCAGGATTCGGCGAATCTTGCCACAACCAGTGGAAAGAAAGAAAATAAAACAAACTGGCGAGAAACAGCAGTGCTAAACTGCGGGCGGTAGGTTGAAACAGCCTGCTGCGTACCTTCGGCCAGATTGCATCGTCGTATCCCCACAGCAAAGCGGGCGGTAGGGCGCAAAAAATTGCTGTACCCCAGGTTAGATTTAAGCCTTGGGCAATTGAAACTTGTAGGGAAAAAATTATCGCGATCGCACTTATGGCAAAAATAGCACGCGATCGACACCAATAAGCCAGCGGCACAAACATTATACTGGCTGCGATCGGCATTTGCCGCACCAAAACTTCCAGCCAAGAAAACTCGACTTTGGAAGACCAATCTAACACGGCAAGCCAATAGCCTAAACCGACTAAAAGTGCGGACAAAACGCCCAAGGAAGTCAACCGCAAACTGTAAGCCATTCCGAGCACGCCGATTCCCCAAGTGAGGTAAAGTCCGTAGGAAGAACCGCCAATGTGAAACATTTGTGCCATCAAAGCCATATTTGCTCCTAAAATCAGAGATCCTAACAGCAACAATCCTTCACCTAGGAGTTTGTTTCGCCCTATTGTTAGGGGCAAATTGAGATTGGAGTTTTTGCTTCGGGATGGGGGAATTCGCCACAGATAGAAACCCGCTGCATTGACTGCTACGAAAAGACTTAGCAGCAGCGCAACTCTCACTTCCCGCGACCAAACTTGCCAGTTTGCGGCTACAAAGGTGATGACTCCTATACCGAGGAGAATGCCGCCGAGACTGATGAGAATGCTGAGGAATCGGTTGCGGGAGGCGGTTTCGAGTGTGTTGAATTGGTAGCGTTCGGAAAGTTGTTGGTAGAATGAAGTATCGATGAGTCCTTCTGCTTGCCAGAGTTTGGCTTGATCGCGCAACTCCCGTCGAAATTTATCTGAAATCATTGTTTATATTCCAGAGGATTTGAACTGTGATAGTTATTAATATGTCACTTGTGGGTTGATTGTCGATGGAGGCTGGGACACCTGTCTAACTTGCACAGCAGATTTGATTGAGATCCTTCGCCGGTTGAAACCATTTCTATAGCAATCCTAAATTATTCAGATAAATTTGTAGGGGTAGTGCTACCCCTACTCCCCGTGCCTACCCCTATCTATCGGGGCAACCACGGGGGGATTGCCCCTACAATAATTACGCAAATCATTTAGGATTGCTATATATAAACAAACTCCCAGCAGCAAGGGACGAATAAATTAAGGAAGGTAATTTTATGGTACAAGCTAAATCTAAAAAATTAACTTTTGACGAGTACCTTAATTACTCAAATGATACGGATCAACGCTATGAGTTAATTGATGGGGAGTTAATCGCTTTGCCGCCAGAATCTGAACCTAATAATTTCATTGCTAACTATCTATTTTTCTATCTGGCTAGCAGCGGGCTAGTGCCACTTAGACTGATTAAAACGCATAATTGCGAGGTTCAAGTTGCCGTTTTGCGATCGGGAGATGCCGCCAACCGCTACCCGGATTTGATAATTCTGGAACCTGAACACATTCCGCTGACAGCAACCAGGCTAACTATCGCTTTCGATATGCTGCCTCCTCGGTTTGTTGTGGAGGTAGTCAGTCCAGGTAGACTGGGCACGGATCGGGATTACGATCGCAAACGAGCTCAGTACGCAGCGCGGGGCATTGGAGAGTATTGGGTTATCGATCCAATTGAACAAGTCGTGACGGTTTTGCGGCTTCAGGATGGGCAATATGTTGAGGTTGGGGTGTTTCGGGATGGGGAGGCGATCGTATCTCCGATGTTTCCACAGCTAAGTTTGACGGTTCAACAGATTTTTAGTGGAGAGGTTTAAGGGCGGATCAATAGCTAATTGTTTAGCATTCATCTAATCACCTACCGATTAGTGAAAATCTCCACTCTCAACCTGATTGAGGCCATGTTTCAATCCCTGATAGGGATTTAGGTTGATTGCAACCTGTAAGTTTCGCTAACAGTCACACCATTTTTAGATAGTGACGTGAGAATATCATCAACCTTACTTTGCTAAATAAATCTAGGCGGGGAAAGTCACATTTCCCCACCTAGAGCTTGTAACCCTTGCTGCTACATCATGATATAGGTTTATCCCCGCCTAGAACAAGGTTTTGGAGTGAATAGGAAATTTACCCTAGCAGTTCCCGGCTCTGACTTAGAAAGTATGCTTATCCTGATACACCAAACTAATTAGGTAAACGCCATTCTTTCAGAGAATTCCTGTTACGCTCGATCAGCTTCTTTATAGATTCATTAGTAAAACCTAACTCTTGTAGTAAACAAGATTGAAGCATTACCTTTAAAGTATAAAAAAGCTGAGCCAACTCTTCTGATTTAGCAAGTTTTTCCTTTTTACTATGATGAGTTAATGCGTTACGAGTAGTAACAGCTTTCTTAATAAAACTTTCTCTGTCATTTGCTTCCCCTATAAAATTATCAGGTAATAAGTGTGTAATATCGTTTAAAATCTCTTCTAACCTAGTACGCAAGTAAGCATCTTTTTTGCAATATTTAATTCTGTGATAAACCTCTAAAGCTTGAATTATATTGAGGAAATGATAATGTAAATATAAATTAGAGGTATACATTGTAATCATGAAAAGGTCAAAAACAGATTCATAGGTTTCCTTTTTATGAAGCCATTGTTTAAAAATTTCTCCTAAATTACCTTCTATATCATTATAAACGAATAACATTTCATGCAGAAATACATTTGTCTCAGAGTTCTGTCCAGAGTTCCCAAAAGCAAACAGTATATTAACCTGACTTGCCCAAGTTACTTCTTCAAAAGAATATGATCCGTCATCCTTAAGAATTGGTTTCTCATAAGTAATATCTACATTTCCAGTGACTGCAGACACCGATGAAGGTTTGGACATCGCAAGAGTCAAAAAATCACGGAAATAAACGATTGTTTCAAAACACTTATCTATTGATTTGTTCTGTGGATTATTTAAAGTTAAAAACGTTTTTTGTTCAATACTCCTTTTATAAGAAGTTGTCCTAAAATATCTCTCAAAATAAGGATTGATATATATCGGTGAAAAAGAAATAGATAGATCTATTTCTTCAAATTTACCAATAGGAATGCAGGAGGGTGGTTGATAACTAATCCATATTTTATTTTCCTCGCGTGACCACATAGCTTCAACGCCAGACTTTCCAATCCATTCTTCTAAGTTATGATATCGTATCGAAATAGAATTTAATTTAATTTCTTGTTCCGTTTCAAAGTGAATTTCGCGAAAAACATAAGTAGCTTCAAACACAAAATTAGCTCTTTCAATAAGTTGAAGAGTTTTTATAGACCCCAAACACTTATACAAAGTAATTTTTTCATTATTTTCTAAGAAACCTAAAATAATAATTTCTTCAGGCTTAATGGAATCCGAAATAGTTACTTGTTCAGATAACGAATCATAAAAAGAACCTAGTAACTCTAACTTTGCCCCACTGTTTGGTGAAAAGCTCAGTTTCCCTGCGACTACTACTTCTGGATTGTTTGGAAGCCACCATTCACCTAAACTAACAAATTCTTCCATTATTGTTCACCCCAACAATCATTTAGTTCAACATTAACATACGTTGTAATCTATCACTCTACCGTGCCACCGCTCCCACCACATCTCAGTTTTTAAAAAAGCTGTGAGTTATCAGGTGCGAGTGTGAAGCAAAAAAGCTAGACCACCACCGCTCCGACCTTGCCGCTAGACCTTGCCACCGCTCCGACCTTGCCAGCCTCTCCAACTGCTAAACCGTGCCAGCCGTGCCTGTGGTGCGATTCTGCAAGCCTTCACACTCCCAAACATCCAATCCCAAAAACCATCTAGACCCCCCTAAATGGTGCATTTTGAAGCCGTGCCAGTGCCAGCAGTCCGATCGCCTCTCACCTGGTCACAGTCGATCGCCTCGGAGTCATCCGATCGCCCTGTTGAATCTGGCAATTTGAAGGGGTAACGACAGACTAAAAAAATTACCCCCTCAAAAAAACACCTATCCACTTCCGCAAATCTCATCCATCAACCCGATTCAAATTCCAGTCGTAAGGCAAAAAAACGATCGCCCATCCATCGCCCACAGCCGCCTCCGGCCCCAAATAACCGCCCACATACTCAGCCACCGAACCCGCCGCCTTTACAAAATCCTCGCCGTACCACTTAAAAATCTTGCTCAAATAAAGCGTCTTTTTCTCGGCATCATATCGCACCTTATCAGGATTGTGAATAAAACGGCTCGCATCTGCTTCTAGTTGAGTCCGTACCGACTCGGGGAAATAAGCCCCGCGACGCAGCAGCGGGCACCCGACTGAAGCGCAAACTAATGCAAAATGGATGCGCGGTTCCGCAAATTCCGGCCGCAAAATTGCGTGTTCGATTTGATTGAGACTGTACTTTTTGCCGCCAATAATCACATTTGAACGAGTGAAAAAATCCAAAAAACTCAGCCAATTGGGAATTCCCAAAACTTTTGGACGGATCGACGCGATCGGATATACTTCGAGAACTTGAGAAATTGCGATCGCATTGTACGCATTCAGCCACAACGCCAGCCGCGCATCCGCATCAGTAAAATCCGCCAAATCCACATCCGCCAAACTTTCCAGCCACGCCCTCAAAACATCTGCCCCCTCAGCTTTCCAGCCCCGATAATTGACGCGGCCGAAATCGTCAACGTAGCGTTGCAGCAGCTCGTCCCAAATCGTAAAGTCGATCGTACCGATCATTTATTACTATCCATCATATAAGGCGGACATTGCTTTAACTTCTGCTTCTATAGCAATCCTAAATCATTTGTGAATTTCTTACTCCCTCCCCTTGCTAAGGGGAGGGTTGGGGTGGGGTAAAAAATTTACGACTCCTGCAAGGATTTCTATATTTAATACTAGCCTCAACCTAAATAACACCTGCAACGGTAGTATTTTTTAGATTAGCCCCATCAAACGGGTTCTGGATTAAATTAACTTGAGTCAAATTAGCGCCTTGTAAATTAGCTTGCCGCCAAGAAGCCCCGCTCAAATTTGCCCCGGATAAATTAGCTTCCCTAAAATTTGATCCTCTCAAATCTGCCCCTTGCAAATTCGCATTTGCTAAACTCGCGTACCGCAGGCGAAGGCAGATCAAATCGCCGCCCGGACACTGGTTAGTTTACCGCAACTAATTGATTTGCTGCGGGTTAGGTGCAATCACTGGTGTAGCCAACCCGAAAATCATTCCCCATGAAACTGCTCCCAAAGTTACAGATTTCCTGCTCTTTACATTCTACAATCTTAAAAGATTCTTACTTTCAATTTCAACGGGGATCGGTTTCTTCCGGCACAACACCAATCCCACTTTGACCTGCAATTTTTTTAATTCCCCTTACCTCCATAACACACTATGAGCGATCGCACCGACTTTTTCGATAAACTGTTAGCGGCTGTTGAAAGCAATCAAAGTTTGCTGTATTTAGCCCTCGATCCCGACCCAGAAACCTTGCCCCCGCAGGTTTCCATGACTGGGGAAGAAACTCAAAGTTTTGTAACTGATTTGTTTGCTAAGCTAAAAAGTGCGATCGACCAAACAGCCGATTTAATTTGTGCTTGCAAAATCACCCTCGGTTTTTACCAATCTCTCGGTATTCCCGGTTGGGCATTGCTGCAAGAAATTTTAACAATTATTCCCCCTCACCTGCCAGTAATTTTAGATGCCAAACACTGCGATTTAAATACCAGCACAGTGTTTGCCAAAATTGTATTTCAAGACTGGCGAGTTGACGCTATTACTTTAAGTCCCTATCCCGGATTCGACCAAGTAGCGCCATTTTTGTTATACGCTGGAAAAACAGTTTTTGTCCTCTGTGCCACCGCCAACCCGTCAGCGGCGGCTTTGCAAGAATACCCGACGCCAGAAAACCCTTTGTACTTGCAATTAGTCCGACTTTCTCAAACTTGGGGAACTCCCGAAAAAGTCGGTTTAGAAGTAGGAATAATGCCGGATATGTTAGCCCGCATCCGCAAAGAGGCTCCTGAACGCCTAATTTTAGTCGAAGGAGACATCGCCGAAGAAAATGACCTCACAGAAGAAAACGACCTCGCACAACTGCTGGCGGCCGGTTTAAGCAAGAATGGTGAAGGTTTATTGCTGCCCGTCCCCCCCAGTTTATTAGCGGGGAAAGAACCGCGGCGAGAAATTGAGAAATTGCGGGATAATATTAATCAACAGAGGCTGCGCGCGATCGAAGGTAGCCCCACTTGCGAATTGTGGCTGCCCGATGTTTGCTTTTTACAACCCGAACCTCACCGCGATTTAATCTTGCAACTTTATGACATCGGCTGCGTAGTTTTTGGCGACCACGTACAAGCATCGGGCGCCGTATTTCCATATTACATCGACTTGCGGAAAATTATCTCAATTCCGCAGATTTTCCATCAAATTGTCAGCGCTTATGCAGACATTCTCAAGGATTTAAAATTCGATCGCATTGCGGGAATTCCCTACGGTTCTTTACCCACAGCAACCGGTTTAGCCTTGCGGATGGAACGCCCGATGATTTTCCCGCGCAAAGAGGTGAAAACTTACGGTGCAGGCAAATTAATTGAGGGG
Source organism: Microcoleus sp. B6-A1 (assembly GCF_036705085.1). Taxonomy (NCBI): domain Bacteria; kingdom Bacillati; phylum Cyanobacteriota; class Cyanophyceae; order Oscillatoriales; family Microcoleaceae; genus Microcoleus; species Microcoleus sp. B6-A1. The sequence goes on along the minus strand of NZ_JAUBTU010000017.1, from coordinate 53,402 downwards.
CATTTTCAGGCAGGAGAAACGATTGTCGTAGTCGATGACATTTTGATTAGTGGCAAAAGCGTGATGGAAGGCGCGGCTAAGTTAAAATCGGCTGGCTTGAATGTGGAAGATATCGTGGTATTAATCGACCACGAACAGGGAGTAAAAGATAAGATGCAGGCCAACGGTTATCGCGCACATTCTGTGCTAGCGCTTTCGGAAATAGCTGAAGTTTTGTATCGAGCAAGCCGCATTGATACCGAGCAATTCAAGCTTTTGACGGCGGAACATTAAATTATAAAATATCTAGTTACCAGGCTCTGCCTGGTAATTAAGATCCGGAGGCTTTGCCTCCAAAATTCTGTCTCGTTTGCCTTGTTTTAGTGGAGGCAGAGCCTCCTGAAAGGCGTTACCAGGCAGAGCCTGGGAACGAGTAAGAATTAATTGTCTCGTTTTCTAGTTACCAGGCTCTGCCTGGTAATTAATACCCGGAGGCTCTGCCTCCTTTATTTATGTCTCCTTTGGGTTGTTTTAGTGGAGGCAGAGCCTCCTGAAAGGCGTTACCAGGCAGAGCCTGGGAACGAGTCAAGGTAAATAAATCAACCTTGCAAAACTTCAATTAAAGCATCGCCCATTGCCCGACAGCCAACGAGTTTCATGCCTTCCGACATGATATCACCAGTACGATAACCTCGATCCAAAACTTCGACAACGGCTTGCTCGATTTTATTAGCAGCTTCCGGCTGATTTAAGGCGTAGCGCAGCATCATTGCCGCACTCAAAACTTGGGCGATGGGATTTGCTTTATCTTGTCCAGCGATGTCTGGTGCGGAACCGTGCACGGGTTCAAAAACTCCCGGCCCGCTTGCTCCCAAACTAGCAGAAGGCAGCATCCCAATGCTACCAGTTAGCATTGCCGCCGCATCGGAAAGAATGTCGCCGAATAAATTGCCGGTGACAATTGTATCGAACTGTTTGGGGCAGCGAATTAACTGCATGGCTGCGTTGTCAACGTAGAGGTGAGAAAGTTCGACATCAGGGTATTCTGAAGAAAGGGCAATAATACGATCGCGCCACAGTTGCGAAACATCCAAAACATTCGCTTTATCAACGGAACACAGCCTTTTCCCGCGCTTCCTGGCCGTCTCAAAAGCAACTCGCCCGATTCTGTCAATTTCCGACTCGGTGTAAGCCATCGTATTGACACCGCGTTTTTCGCCTGTTTCCGTCTCAAAAATACCTTTCGGTTTACCGAAGTAAATGCCGCCTGTGAGTTCGCGGATGACCATAATATCCACGCCTTCGACAACTTCCCGTTTCAAACTAGAAGCATCAACCAATTGCGGTAAAATAGTCGCAGGACGCAAATTTGCAAACAATCCCAATCCGGCGCGCAGTCCTAATAATCCAGTTTCCGGGCGCTGTTCGCGGGGCAAATTATCCCACTTGTAACCGCCAATTGCTGCTAACAATACTGCATCGCAGTTGCGGCATTTTTCCAGTGTTTCTTCTGGCAGCGGATTGCCTGTGGCATCAATAGCAGCGCCGCCCATTAAAGCTTCTTGAAATTCAAAGCCGATGTCCAATTGTTGACCGACAAGTTTCAGGACATCTACCGCCACAGCGATAATTTCAGGGCCGATGCCGTCTCCTGGTAAAAGAGTGATGCGGTAGTTTTGAGTCATATCGATTTGGGAGTTTTGATTTGAGATTTGAGATTGAGAGTTAATGGGAATTCTTTGGAAATGCAAGACATTCTCACAAGGTTATAATCATATCAGGATAAGCAACCTCAGAATTCATTATGACATTCCCGACTTACCCGCCTGCTCAAGCTGAACCGCCTTTAGACCCCCGGCAGAGTTTGCCAACAATGTATGATTTACCTAGCGAAGACCCAAAGGAGCCCGGTTTGCCAGATACATTTCATTTAGATCAGCCGCAACTCTTGGAATTCACGTTTTTGCCGCCGGGATGGGATGCGGAACAAGTCTTTACAGCCAGCGACCTAAATTTGTATTACGATGCAACACAACCGCGCTGGCATAAACGCCCGGATTGGTTTGCTGCGGTGGGTGTGCCAAGGCTTTATCAAGGGCGCGATATGCGTTTGAGTTATGTAGTTTGGCAAGAACGGGTAAATCCGTTTGTGGTGGTGGAATTGCTATCGCCGGGCACTGAAGATGAAGATTTAGGGCGGACTGTTCAGCAAGCTGGGGAACCGCCGACTAAGTGGCAAGTTTATGAACAAATTTTGCGGATTCCTTACTATTTTATTTTCAGTCGCTACACGGATGAATTGCGAGCTTTTCATCTTGTAGGAGGCCACTATGAACCGGCAGAATTAATTGATGGGCGGTTATTTATTCCTGAGTTGCAGTTGAGTTTAGGTTGGTGGCAAGGCACTTATAAGAGTATGAATCGGTTGTGGTTGCGATGGTTTACGGCCCAAGGAGGGTTGATTTTGAGTCCGGGTGAAAGGGCGACGGCGGCGGAACGGCAACTGATAGAAGCTCAACAGCAAGTTCTAGAATCTCAACAGCAACTGACAGAATCTCAACAGCAACTGACAGAATCTCAACAGCGAGAGGAAAGACTAGCGGCGCGGTTGCGGGAGTTAGGCATTGATCCTGAACAGTTGGTTTAATAGTTCTCGCACCCAGGCCTGGTGAAACCCGGTTTCAACTCCTCGAATCCGCGCAACAGGAGTGAAATAAGATAAAAATAGTTCGATCGCACGCACGTACAAAAAAATCGGCAAGGAGTCGCACCAGTGGCAGAGGGCGAAGGCATACCAACATCAGCACAGATTGATTATCGGGACTATTCTTGGGCCTTTTGGCCAGTTGTCCCCCTCTATCCCTACAGCAAGCGGCGCACCATCCGCAAGGAAATAGTCAAGGACACAATCTGGACTTTTGACCAACTACAAGGCATTTTCTACGTAGTCGTCCCGATTCGGATGACAGTAATTAAATTAGAACCCGAAGGCCTTCTCGTCTACGCCCCCGTTGCACCGACTCCTGAGTGCATCCGCTTGGTAAAGGAGTTAGTAGCAGAGCACGGCGAGGTGAAGTACATCCTGCTGACAACGGTTTCGGGGATCGAGCACAAAGTTTTTGTTGGCCCCTTTGCGAGGTGTTTTCCCGAAGCGCAGGTGTTTGTCGCCCCGCAGCAGTGGAGTTTCCCGGTGAATTTGCCGCTGAGTTGGCTGGGTTTGCCCTCCAAACGCACGTCTGTACTGCCCTTTGACAGCAGCAACACGCCCTTAGCCGATCAATTTGACTGGGCAATTCTCGGCCCGCTGGACCTTGGTTTGGGCAAATTTGCAGAAGTTGCGTTATTTCACAGACGATCGCGCACGCTGATGTTAACAGATTCCATAGTTTCCATTCCCGAAAATCCGCCCGCGATCGTCCAACTCGACTCTTACCCGCTGCTATTTCACGCCAAAGACAGCGCCTCGGACACGGTGGCAGACACCCACGAAAATCGGCGCAAAGGGTGGCAGAGAATCGCCTTATTTGCCATGTATTTTAGCCCCAGCGTGCTGGAAGTGCCGCCGTGGTCGGAGGTATTTGCCAGCGCACGCCAAGCGCCAGAACGCTCAAGGAAAGCTTATTTCGGGTTGTATCCGTTCAAGTGGAAAACACATTGGGAGCGATCGTTTGAGGCTTTGCGGGGAGGAGGGCGGTTGTTTGTCGCGCCGATTTTGCAGACTTTGATTCTCAACCGCGCCCCCAGGGAAACTCTCGATTGGGTGGATCAAGTGGCGAGTTGGGACTTTGAAAAAATTGTACCTTGTCACTTCGATGGTGCGATCGACTCCCGGCCGCGTGAATTTCGCCAAGCATTCTCGTTTCTGGAAAAACACTCGCCTGTTAATTCCTTACCCGAAGATGATTTTAAATTGCTCAGGCAGATTGATGCGGGTTTGAATAAAACAGGTTTGGTTCCGCCTGCGAAAGACAAAGTTTAATCGGAAATTTTGCACCATTCTGAATAAGCTGTTTGAGCACAGGCAAGATGCCTGTGCCACAAGAAAATAAAGTATTGTGGAACGGGCATCTTGCCCGTTCCGGCTAGAAGCCTACCAAAAAGATTAAACTCTTGACAATTGGTGTCGGTTTATTCATTTATCTCATTAAATTATTAATCAGCTCATCCACCCTCAAAAGTTCTTGAATAATTTGCTCTACCCTCTGCAGTTCATTTATAGGATTTATGCTTCTAATAGTTTTCGGGGATGTAGCTGAAGTATGTGCCGCCACACCTCTTTCTTCCCCAAACGTATTCATGGTAGCCAGCCAAACAGAATCTAAATCATCGGTATCTATTCCTATTGGCAAAAGCAACGCCAGAAGATTAGCTTCTTTGATGCCATGATTCTGGTCAATACTTCGCTTAAAACTATTAATAGCTAAATCTATTTTTTTGTTGACTTTTATTTTTTCCGGTGGCAAAGCTTTACTTCCCTTAGTTGGAGTCAGTGTATCTGGTGGTGCTTCCATCATTTGACCAGAAAAGCCAAGCAAGCAGATTAAAGTACGGCAACTCTTACCCTGACTATCCCAATTCTTTTTAGCATTAAGGGCTACTTCCCAAACTCTGTCCTCAAAATAAGCCTCAATTTCGGCATGAACTAAAACTCTGTAGGCAAGAGTTAAGGCTAGCTGCCGCTCGGAATATGAACCTAGAGGATTAATCTTAGGAAAAAATTGTTTTTTTAACCTATTTAACTGCTGGGTTAGAGTACGAAATCTAACGGATTTTGGCATACCTCTTAATAACTTACCTCAAACCGTTAAAGATAATATGGTTATCTACGAGTTCAGGTACATTAAACTCTACATCCAAAACCTTTAACAAAGCTTTGCCCCACAGTGAGAGACGAGTATGAGTTTCGCGAATGCTAGTTGTGCTTTTCTCAACAGCTTCTCTGAATTCGCTATTAGATGATGAACATAACTCTTTAAAAGCTTTTTGCACACCCGCCGGATTCTTCTCAGCAACTTCACTAATAACTGGATCTGAAAAATAAAAAACCATTACATCTAAAATAGCTCGATTAAACTTGCCTCGGTAACTATTAGAACTACTCAACCACACACGAAATATATTTTCTTCTCCAAATATTGTAGTGGTTGTTTGCACTGCCTTTTCAAATTGGCTAACTGTATATCTGACCTCAGTTTCTTTCTCTTTCCAATCCTTGTTGAGCTTTTTGCAAGTCATATCCAGGAACACTTTAAGATTACCGCGATAATCGGATAAAAAATGATGGAATCCTACATATCGTAGTAATAATTCGACATCGCGCATCCGAGGATCGGGATTTTGGGATTTAAGTATTTTTCTTAAAGCCTGATTTTTAATTGATTCGTCATCTAAAAAATTGATGAAATCACCTGGATGCAATGCTTGCCTGAGTTCTTGTGGAGATAGCGGAGTATTTTCTACATTCAGACGGAGAAAAATTTTGTAGAGTAAACTTTCTGTATGCCAATTCCGAATCAATGTAGTACGAAGAGTTTGATTATCCAGTGCATCAAGTACAGAACTATGGAGAAGATCGTTTTTTAGATCCTCATGCGTACAACCATTGAGTTCAGGTCTAAATTCTAAGTTTTTCAAAGCAAAACTATCGTTGGGAGTTTCGCTCCTTCCATAAAATTGCAGAATCGTAAGCAAGCGTTGCTTGCCGTCAAGAACTACAAATTTTCCGCGTTTTTTATCTTGAGAAGCCAAAACTATATCTGGAATGGGAAATCCTAGAAAAATAGATTCAATAAACCTGCTTTTACGAGTTATATCCCAAGCATCTCGCCTTTGAAATCTTGGATTAAGTTGAATATTGTCACGAACAAGTTGATCGAGTATGGTGGCTGTCGTCCAGTCATTTCCAGCTACAATTATTTCGGAAATTTCGTCTAAGACAGATTTGGGATTACCATTAGATTCAAGCTCATAATCTAGAGCTTCATCTTCCTCCTCGAAGCTTACTTCTTCTGGTTTTTCTAAGAGGTTTAGTTCAGGCATGACCGCGCTCTACTGGGTAAGTTTAATTTGGATACAGATACCTAAGTATAGCAGAAGTCAGAAGCCTTAAGTTATCATAGCAGTAACTAATTTATCGATTATGAAAACGAGCGCTTTTAATTTTTACTTATTTTTAAGCTAGAGGGATAATTTTTCAACTTAAACTCATCAAACTTCACCACTTGCGACTCCGGTTTCCGCGTATCAAAATAGTAGCTGCTAACCGTACCCTCCCCCGTATCAAAAATAGTAAAAGCCGTAATATCATTGCTATCAATATACGGCAGCGGCCGCCCATCCTTCCCCAACAAAGGCGCAACAGTCGGCACCACAGGTTCCAATCCGTTCGGGTCTCCAATAGCGCTGTAATCTTCCCGATATGCCGGCGGCACAAATCGGCGCTTTTCCCCCACAAAAGCACCGTAACTGTTACCCACATTAGAAGTCTCCAAAAAGTGCATTCCGCTGGAACTTACAAACCGATTCCACAAGTGCGAATGTCCGTAAAATACCAACTGCACCCCCGCTGTTTCTAGTAGCGGCACTACATCCCGAATCAGATAATCTTGCTGTTTCGGATACTCGTAACGCACCATTTTAATCTCGCCATCGAGAGCGCGATCGACTATTTGCACTGGATCGGTATAAGCAGGTACAATATTGTCACCCAGAGAATGCGGCGGGTGGTGAAACATCACAATTTTATATTTTGCCTGCTGGAATTCCGCACTTTTTAACTCTTGTTGCAGCCAATTATATTGAGCGCTGCCCTTGACAATCGGCTCAAAAATATGCTGTCCGTATCCCCATTTTTCGGGATGATTAAAATCTTCGTCCCGTTCCCGATACCGGCCTCTCGCACGCGGATCTAAATTCGGAGTTCGCCAGATATTCGTAACATACAAAGTCACTAAGCGTACATCCCCAAAAGTCACAGCATAGTAATTTTTACCTCCAGGTAAATTGAAAATTTCGTCATAGGTATCGCTATTAAAACTATGATTTTTTAGCCATCTTTCCCGCACGGAAGAGTCATTACTAGGATTCAAAGAGGCAGCACGTTGGGCGTATATTTTCTCGGCAGCGGCGCGGGGAAAAGGATCGTTAAATTGGTCATCGAGTTTGCTGTTGGTTGCAAAGCGGCCCATGATTTCGTGATTGCCAATGGCCGGAAATAAAGGCGCGTGTTGGATCAGTTCGCCGCCGCTGTAAACGGTTTTGATGCCGTTTTTGTCGAGTTCGGAAAATGCGCGACCTTGCAGAGACGGAAAGAAGGCGCGGCCTCGGTAATCGTCAAACCATTCAGAAGCGCGATCGGGTATATTAATTAAATCCCCAGCCATGAAAACCGCGTCAACTCGGCCAATTGTTTCGGCTACTTTCTGGAGATTTGCCGCTGTCATAGGCATCAATTGATGGTCGGAAGTGAGGAGGATGTTGAGCGGCCTTCCTGCTGCTGGTGTCGGAGAAAGAGTGAAAACTTTGCTGCTGACAGATGCGCCGTCTTTCCTTTCGCTGGTGACTCGATAAGGAATGCGAGCACCGGGTATTAAATTGGGGACTTCTGCTTCGTGGCGCCAGATGTCGCGGACAATTGGATTGCTGTCAATGATGCTTTGTTTCATTTCATCGGAAATGCGCGAGTCTTTGTCTTCGCGAGTGCGGCTTAGCTTGGTAGTATTTGCCGTCACAACTTGATTCAAATTTTCGCCGTAAGCAACAGTGTTGCGAGTACCGGCAAACTCTGTGAACCAGACAACTCGCACCGAGTTTGCTGTTGGGACTTGCAGAAACGGGTCGGTTAAAAGCTGAGGTTTGTTAAGGTAAGATTGCATCATGAAACCTAGCAATAGGACAATCAAAATCAAAACACCAAAAAACCAGGGATTGCGAGAATAACCTTGAGAAATTTCTACTTTATTGGGCAAAGGCGTTAACATAATTCATTAGTCATTAGTTTGTAAGGGCGGGTTGCACCAGCCAAACAGAACTCCCCACCCCAATATATAAACCCGCGCCACCCACTTTAAATTTTAAACTACCCACGTTATCAAAAAGCTAAGAAATTAGTAAAATATTTCCCATCAAACAAACCTAAACCATTTTTTGACCTCTTCTGATCTCTCCATTCTCTTTCTCTGTGCCCTCTGCGCCCTCTGTGGTTCATTAAAAAAAATTATCCAAAATGCTTGAGACTTGCGATATAACATTCTTAACACCCTTCCTTCCATCTAAAATCTAAAATCTAAAATCTAAAATCCCATGACTCGCCACCTTCTCAAAGCTAACTGCAAAACCGTACACTTGGGCGGTTTCTCTCCGAAGCTAGAACCTGCTTTAACTGTCGATTCGGGCGATCGCATCGATATCGAAACCTATTCAGGATATTATGTTGCTGACAAAGCGCCGCCCGAATTTCTCACCCCCGAATTTTTAGATATTTGTCAGAATTTGCCCCCCAACCGCAAAGTTGGGCCGGGGCCCCACTTGCTGACAGGCCCGATTTATGTTAACAACGCCGAACCGGGAGACGTTTTAGAAATTCACATTGAGGATGTTTACCCAAGTTTGCCAGTAGGATTTAATGCAATTCGCGCCGGATGGGGAGCTTTACCTGAGTATTTCCCCGAACCTAAATTGCGGTTTATTCCGCTAGATTTAGAGCAAAAAACTGCTGAATTTCCCACAGGTAGCGGCATTCGGATTCCCCTGCATCCTTTTTTTGGAATTATCGGCGTGGCTAATGCACAAATCAACCGTTCTTCTATTCCTCCAGAGCGCTACGGCGGCAATATGGACAATCAGGAACTGCAACCAGGAACGCGGTTATTTTTACCTGTTTTTCTGCGCGGCGGTTTACTGTCCATTGGCGACGGACATTCGGCACAAGGAGATGGTGAAGTTGACGGTACTGCGATTGAAACTTCGATGAACGGGACTATTCAAATCATCTTACGCAAGGATTTATTTCTGATATTTCCGTTTGCGGAAACGCCCACTCATATTGTGATTATGGGATTTGGTAGAACATTAGATGAAGCGTTTGAGATGGCTGTAAAACAGACGGTTTATTGGCTGCAAAAGTTTGCAGGTTTCAAAGAGGAAGATGCTTATGTTTTGTGTTCGCTTGCGGTAAATTTTCGGATTACGCAGGCTGTTAACAATCCTCAAAAAGGAGTTCACGGAATGATTCCCAAGTGTATTCTGCTCGATGTGAACATTATTGACCACCGAGTTTGAGGTAATATGATAACACACGAGCGACCAAAAAATTACGATCGCGATCGCACAAACTACACAAATTTGTCACTGCTGTGGTCGATCAGGATCGCGTTCCTGTTGACAATTAAGCTTAAAATGGGATAAGTTACCAGTTCTACCTAAATCGAGCTCAACATGAAAAACCAGACTGACGATGTTGCCAAAAAAGATTTAGTCGATCGAGCTTTTGGGAGTGCAGCAATACCAGATCCGACAGCGTGGGTGCACGAACATTATTTTCTGGCTAATTTCGCCGATACTCTGGCCCTCATCCAAGAACATATGTCTGATGACAGTTGCGACATCGGCGAGAATGGTGACTCTGGCGAGGGAATCTTATCGATCGATGCCAAAATTAGAGATATGTTGAGAGCTACTTTTAGCGACGACGGCTGGCAGTATGTCGAAAGTTTATTGTGAGTTTGGTAAAATCCCTAAGTATTTGTACGTTCATCACTTTAGAGCGTAAGTTATACCAGTTTAAAAAAAGAATCCAACTTTCGGCAGGTGATCTAAACCATTAGATCATCCGTTATTCCCAATCCTTTAATCTCAAATCTCAAATAATATCAATTTCCTCCCTCAACGCAGACTCGCAACTCAGAATAGCTGGGTGCATTTCCACCCCCAGTTTCAGTAAACTTGACCTATTGTGATGTAGGATACTTTAGATGGGCGGGAAATTACTGTCACTAGGAATTTCGATCGATCGCAAAAAAGCCGCACTTTCTTCGGGCAAAGCAGTATTGATAAACATCCCGCTGCCCAACTCAAATCCAGCTTGCTTGGTGACTCTGGGAATAATTGCGATATACCAGTGAAAGTATTTTGTTCCCCCTTCGGCGATCGGTGCCGATCGAATATTATAGTTGTAATCAGGATTGTTCAATCCGTAATAAAGCTTAGCTAGTACAGTTCTCAAAGTATCAGCAAGATCCGTAATTTCCCCATCAGTAATTTCATCAAAGGAAGAGGAATGTCGGCGCGGAAAAATCCAAGTGTGAAACGGTGAAAGTGCAGCGTAAGGGATAAAAGCCACAAAATGTTCACTCTCACAAATCACTCTTTCTCTCGCCGCTAATTCATCTTCCAAAGTCCGGCAAAACAGACATTCTCCCGTGTCATCAAAATATCTAATAGCTTCGTCGATGCGGCTGCGAAATTGGCTGGGTACAACGGGCGTCGCTGCTATCTGCGAGTGGGGGTGTTCGAGAGAAGTTCCGGCAGTTTCTCCGTGATTTTTGAAGATAATAATTGTTTCAATGTGGGGATTTTTTCTAATTTCTACATAACGCTGGCGGTATACTAAAAGTATGTTGGCAACTTCTTCAACGCTCAACAAAGCTGTCGTCAAATCGTGTCGCGGGTGTTCGACAATTACTTCGTGCACGCCGATTCCCGCCATCGTGCGGTGAATTCCCGATGATATCCTCATCCATTTTGCTGTCGGGGAGAGGGCGGGATATTTGTTGCAAATTGCCCTGACTTTCCAGCCAGCGCGTGAAGCGAAGCTATCCCGTAGGGAATCGCCCAAACGGCAAGTTTCTAAGGTTCCGTCTTCCTCATTTCCCACGCAAAACGGGCAATCGGCGCGGTGCGGTGGCACTACGGTGGCCGACTTTTTTTTGTTAGCGAATTGATCCGGTCTTGTCGCCCGTTCGGTGGCGATGATTACCCAATCTCTGGTAATTAAATTTTGTCTAAGTTCAGACACTTTTTTACCTTCAGTTTCCGGGTCAAATTGTCTCTTATTTTAGATAAATATGTGTACTCTGTCAGTGTCTGATTGCAGACTTTTAACAAATCTTGATATCTAATTCCGAAGGTATTAAGTCGGTTGTCATGAGTAAAATTTTACCCAACATCAGACTGACGGTATCTAAAGCGTTAGACATCAATCTATTTGTTACGGCCTAGATTACCCGGAGTACCAATGAAAGCAATTAAAGTAATGGCATCAAGTTAAGTCTGCTTCGTCGGATTATGGGCGTGCTGTTTTCATGTAATCCTAAATCACACTTATAGTGTGTAGATTTTGGAGTGCACTCACCGATATCTTGCTCGTGTGGCAAAAAATCCAGAGCTAAAAAAATTTGGAGAGCAAGTTCGCAGGCTAAGGACATCAAAGGGCTTTTCCCAAGAAAAGTTAGCAGAACTAGCCGGACTGCACCGCAACTACATTGGTGGTATTGAGCGGGGTGAGCGAAACATAGCTCTATTAAACATTTTGCGGTTAGCAAAAGCTCTAGGAGTATCGCCAAGCGAACTATTGCAGGAAATAGAGTAAATGCAATCACCCTATACCGGACTTCCTGTCGAAGATTGGGAAGAGAAGACACGAGAACTCATAGATCGACACCCACTAGATCCACAAGAAATTTATGACGTGGTTATTCAAGTTTGGAGTGAAATTTTTCAATCCAGCATAACCAGCAGAGGCTACAGAATAGGAATAAATTTATTCCCAACTCCCCAAATTATGGGATTTTTTTTACATGAACTAATCCCATTAGAACTCGCCAGCAAATACCCCGGAATTTGGCGGCGCGATCACAGTACCCTCGAAAAAGATATTGTTTACATCCCGAACAATAATTTCTCAATTGAAATTAAAACTTCTTCAAGTAGTCGTAACACTTACGGCAATCGCAGTTATGCTCAACAAAGCGCCCTAGGAGCAAAGCCGAAAAAAGACAAGTCCGGCTATTACCTTGTAGTTAATTTCCAGAAATTCAATCCCAAAATGGCAAGCGTGCAAACTCTAAATATTAATTTAGTTAGATTTGGATGGATAGATCGAGAAGATTGGCAAGGGCAAACAGCAGCCACTGGTCAGCAAGCTAAATTAAGCCCTGATGTAGAGCGATATAAGTTGCTGCAATTGCCTATTTAGCAATATTTACCATCTTTAAAATAAAGATAATTGAGCTTCGCTAATCTGCTTTTGTCTTAGAAAATCATCAATTCGGTTGGCAGCTAAATCGCAGTATTCCTGACAGATATCAAATCCGATAATAGTGCGCTGCAAATCTAAAGCAACAACCGCCGTAGTTCCTGAACCCAAAAAAGGGTCTAAAATGATTTCATTTGGGTTGGATGAAGCTTTGATGATTCGCTGTATAACAGCACTTGGAAATTGAGCGGGGTGAGAGGTTCGCTCTTTTGATGCTCTATTTTTACCAGAAGTTACCTTCGGGAATTCCCAAACATCAGTCGGATTTTTGCCTTGGGAGTTGACTTTAATTTTTCCATTCTTTTTTTGATTAGGATATTTTACATTTGGATCGCGCACATCATCTAGGTTAAATGTATAGTCTTTATGGTTTTTAACATACCAAAGAAACTTTTCATTGCGCGGTGAAAAGAACTTACTACCAGCAACCCCAGCGCCATAGTGCCAGATAACTTCTTGGATTAGGTAAAAAGGAATTTTGTCCCAAAGTAGATAGGGAATGGGGATAGCTTTAGCTTGATTGGGAATTGATAGATACCCCAAGTTGAGCCAGAAAGCGCCGTTAGGAAGGATGAGCCTATAATTTTCACTTATCCAGCTTTCACACCAGTTTAAATATTTATCTAGTGGTAGTGTTTTTTCGTATTCTTTGCCAATGTTATAGGGGGGACTGGTCACAGTAAGGTTGACGCATTCATCAGGGAGCTTGGACATTGCTTCTAAGCAGTCCATCTGATAAATGAGGCAGTTTGGCGCGTGGAAGTAGGGTTTGCCTAAAAAATTCACTATATCAGTTATAAGCATGATAAAATTTATGATGGTATAAATCTATATTGGCACAAATTTGCCGTTTTTAATGATTAACTCAGGGAGTAATTAAATCATGTGTACTTCCTTAATTCGTCTTCCTGAATTCCCAAACATCATGCCAACTGCAACTGCACATTCTGCAACTTGCAAATCGCTTTCAACACTTGCGCCAACAAGATCGATCGCTCTGGGTCAATCAAATTCAATTCCGGTAAAATCTGATAAGTACAAGGATTTCCCCGCGTCAGATACACAAACTGATAGTTACGTCCATTCGTCGTCAATCCCCAAACAGACGATTGCTGCTGCAAACTTTTATAAGCATAAGTCAGCAATTGTGGCAAACCGGCCCAAGGATCGATCGCACTATTTTTCGCCTCCACTACCAAAATCCAAAACTGTGCCGCCGCTATGTCTGCATCCGGCTGATTTACCGCTAAGACATCCAAGCGGCCTTTAATTAAAGTATCCTCATCCTCAACCTCGATGGGGATGCTATCTTCCATTGTCAGCACCACAGGAACTTTAAAAAATCCCGTTAATCTCATTAACGGTGAAAGTGACAAAAACTTAACCAATTCTTCAGAAACCTTTCCCACTTCTAGATAGCGCCAAAAGTCATTGCTGATTTGCAATAATTCCTGCTGTTCAAAATCCGTCAGAGGTTCCAGAGAGAAAAAATCAGTAAAACCTCCTCCTGTTTGTCTTTCCAATTTGAGAAGGCGACGAACGTCATTTAGCGAGAGTTGACTTGCTTCTAAATTTTGCGTCATGGCTTTAGTGCGATCGGCTGTTAATGTCAATTATAAAAGCATTACCATCGAATTTGTTATGATATAATCATACCAGATATCGCTCCTGTAAATCGGGTAGATTGTATGAAAGCAATTAAAGTGATGGCAACGATCGACGATCTAGGACAATTGTGCGTTGGTGAACCGCTCAAGTTATATCGCAACAGCCGAGCCGAAGTAATTGTGCTGGTTCCCGAAGGAACAGACATTAATAAAGAGAAGCAATCTCATGAAGCCAACCACCAAACCACGCAACTTGAAGACTATTTCAGCTTCCTAAGACCTGACGATATTCGGCTCAAAGGTTCTCGCATTGGCATCGAAACCATTCTCTATGAATACCTATTTCGCGCTCGAACTCCCGAAGAAATCGCTAACATTTATACATCGCTCACCCTCGAACAAGTTTATGCGACCATTTTGTACTACCTGCACAACAAAGAAGCAGTCGGTAAATACATAACCGAATGGCTGGAATGGGGCGATAAAATGCGAGAAGAACAACGTCGCAATCCTCCTCCAGTGACTGAAAAACTCCGCAAATTAAAAGCAGAAAGAGATGCAAGGAGAAAAGTGGATGTCAATCCAGTATCTCTTTGATGAAAATGTCGATCCTGCGTAGGTCAATCAAATTCGCAGACGCAATCCCGATATGGTTGTTCTAGGAGTGGGAGAACTAACAGCACCTTCCAAAGGGACTCTCGATCCAGAAATTCTTATTTGGTGCGAAATCCACAATTTCATTCTTGTTACCAACAACCGCCGCTCTATGCCCGTTCATTTAACAGATCATTTAGAGCAAAATCGCCATATACCAGGAATCTTTATCCTGAATTTCAAGCTGAGTATCGGTCAAAATATTGAACTACTGCTTCTGATTTATGAAGCATCATTTGATAATGAGTACCAAGATAGAATTTACAATTTACCAGTGCTATAATTTCTAAGACAGTCCCAACATTTACAAATTTCCCCAAAGTCTTAAGGAAAATAAACATACTTTTGCCCCAACTTATGCAAACAATAGTTAAAAAGACTAACCGAAGTTAAAGTTAAAAGCAATGTCGCAAGATACCATCGAATCAATTCTGCATGAAAAACGCCTCTTTCAGCCGCCCGCTGAATTCTCTCAAAAAGCTCACATCAAAAGCCTAGAAGAATACCAAGCCCTCTACGACAAAGCCAAAGCTGACCCCCAAGCCTTCTGGGCAGAACTCGCCGCCCAAGAATTGCACTGGTTCCAAAACTGGGATACCGTGCTCGACTGGCAGCCGCCTGTTGCTAAATGGTTTGTCAACGGTAAAATTAATATTTCTTACAATTGTCTCGATCGCCACTTAACCACTTGGCGCAAAAATAAAGCCGCCCTGATTTGGGAAGGCGAACCGGGAGACTCCCGCACCCTCACCTACGCGCAACTCCACCGCGAAGTCTGCCAAATGGCGAACGTCATCAAACAATTGGGAGTCCAAAAGGGCGATCGCGTCGGCATTTATATGCCCATGATTCCCGAAGCTGCGATCGCCATGCTAGCCTGCGCCAGAATCGGTGCAGTACACAGCGTTGTTTTTGGCGGTTTTAGTGCAGAAGCTTTGCGCGATCGACTCAACGACGGCCAAGCAAAACTCGTCATCACCGCTGACGGTGGCTTCCGCAAAGATACCGCCGTCGGCCTCAAAACACAAGTAGACAAAGCATTAGCAAATAATGCCACACCCAGCGTTACCAACGTTCTCGTAGTTCAGCGCACCAAACAGAAAATTGACATGGAACCAGGGCGCGATCATTGGTGGCACGATTTGCAAAAAGGTGCATCGGCAAATTGTCCAGCCGAACCGATGGACAGCGAAGATATGCTGTTCGTACTCTACACCAGTGGCAGTACCGGAAAACCGAAAGGAGTCGTCCATACAACCGGTGGTTATAACCTTTATACCCACATGACAACCAAATGGATATTCGACCTTCAAGATACCGATGTTTACTGGTGTACTGCTGATGTCGGCTGGATTACTGGACACAGTTATATTGTCTACGGGCCGCTGTCCAACGGTGCGACAACTTTAATGTATGAAGGTGCTCCTCGCCCTTCAAATCCTGGCTGTTTTTGGGATGTAATTGAAAAATACGGCGTCACCGTTTTCTATACTGCACCCACCGCAATTCGCACCTTTATGAAAATGGGCGAACACTTGCCGAATGCCAGAGATTTGTCATCTTTACGATTGTTAGGAACCGTCGGCGAACCGATCAATCCCGAAGCTTGGATGTGGTATCAACGAGTAATTGGGAAGTCGAATTGTCCGATCGTCGATACTTGGTGGCAAACAGAAACCGGGGGAATTATGATTACCGCTTTGCCCGGTGCAATTCCTACAAAACCCGGTTCTGCAACCCTACCGTTCCCCGGAATTGTGGCTGATGTTGTTGACCAAGATGGCGAACCAGTAACTAACGAAAGCGGCGGTTATTTAGTGGTGAAACATCCTTGGCCGGGAATGATGCGGACACTTTACAACGATGCCGATCGCTTCCGCCGCACTTATTGGGAATATTTGCACCCGAAAGATGGCGAGTTTGTGTACTTTGCAGGGGACGGCGCGCACAAGGACAAAGACGGTTATTTCTGGGTAATGGGCCGCGTTGACGATGTAATTAATGTGGCCGGACACCGACTCGGCACAATGGAAGTCGAGTCAGCTTTGGTATCGCATCCAGCCGTGGCGGAAGCTGCGGTTGTTGGTAAACCGGATGAGATTAAAGGTGAGGAAATTGTGGCTTTTGTCACGCTGGACAACTCGCAGCAACCTAGCGATGAATTGGCTAAGGAATTGAAGCAGCACGTTGTTAAGGAAATTGGGGCGATCGCCCGTCCCGGCGAAATTCGATTTACTGATGCTTTGCCGAAGACTCGAAGCGGGAAGATTATGCGCCGATTGCTGCGTTCTTTGGCGGCGGGACAAGAGGTTTCTGGGGATACTTCGACTTTGGAAGATCGGACTGTTTTGGATAAGTTGCGGGGAGGTGCGTAGGGGGATTTTTTAACCGCAGATGTAGGCAGATTAACGCGGATGAATGCTGATGTAATTTTATCGGCGTTCATCTGCGGTTTAATTGTTAAATATGAGCTACAATCAACATAACTTCTGGACTGGATCTGAGCGCGATGCCTCCACTACTTAGCAAAACCACAGATCAGCGAATTGTTCATCATGGAATGTGGGAACGGTTTAAATTTATCCAAAAAGGCTTTGAAGGCTCCCCTAGAGTGCGACTATTTTACTATGATGGGACGATCGAGATTCTGATGCCTGGAGAAGACCACGAAACTTTGGCTCATGTTATCGGTTACTTAGTGACTACTTTTCTCGTCGAACAGGGAATTTTCTTCAAGCCCACAGGGGCAATGACGCAGGAAAGATCGGGAGTTGTCTCTGTGCAAGCAGACGAATCCTACTGCATTGGGAGTGTAAAACCAATTCCCGATTTGTCGATCGAAGTTGTCTTTACCAGTGGAGGAATCAGTAAGTTAGAGCGCTATAAAGCTTTGGGTGTTCCAGAGGTTTGGTTTTGGGAAGATGGATTACTGAAGATATATCATCTCCAAGATGGTAGCTATGAAAATAGCGATCGCAGTCAGCTACCCGGACTCAACAACCTCGATCTCGATTTGATGAAACGCTGTATTTTAATGGCGGAAACTGATGCTGGGGAAGCTATTAGAGCGTTCCGTCGAGAGATGTAGCCGATCGCAATTTAGCAAATTATGTATGACGGTAGCCGCCAATAGACGGTCAGTATTTTGATGCCATCAGTTTCTCATTAAAAAAGCAGTGCTTGGCAAATTATATCAACAGTTTTTAGATGAACAGAGCTACCCATTCAATCCCTACATTTGACTCAATGCTCTTGCCCACAATTCAGGCTCTACAAATGCTGGGTGGATCGGGAACTACTGAAGAGATTTATGACCGAGTAGCCCAGATTCTCAACTTACCTAACGAGGTGCTGGATATCCCACATGGAAACAAATCCCAGAGTGCTGTTGAGTATCGACTTGGTTGGAGTCGTACTTACTTGAAAAAATACGGGCTTTTACAAAATTCCTCACGTGGCGTGTGGTCTTTAGTTTCAACATCTATAGATTTTGATATTCTGGATGCAAAAGAAATTGTCAAGGTGGTTCGAGAGACTGACAAGAAAAAGGTGATGTCGCCAGATAATTTAAACGCAAATGTTGGAGCAGTTGAAAATTTAGAAGAAGTTGCATGGCATCAGCAGCTTCATCAAATACTGCTATCACTAGAACCTTCTGCATTTGAGCGTTTGGCACAGCGCCTACTACGTGAATCAGGCTTTATACAAGTACAGGTTACAGGTAAGTCCGCCGATGGTGGAATTGATGGTGTAGGTATTGCCCGTATTAGTGGTTTCTTGAGCTTTCATGTTCTGTTTCAGTGCAAGCGCTATCAGGGTTCGGTTACGGCGAGTCAAATTAGAGACTTCCGTGGGGCAATGCAGGGACGAACCGACAAAGGTTTATTCATTACAACTGGAACATTTACCAGAGATGCTGTCAAAGAAGCAACACGAGATGGCGCACCCCCAATAGATTTGATTGATGGTGAGCAGTTAGTTCAACGACTAAAAGAGTTGGGGCTTGGTGTCAAGATAAAAATGATTGAGTCTGTGGAAGTGGATGCTAATTGGTTTACAAAGATTTAAGCTTCTATTGTGAAGCGATCGATCTTCAGTCAATCGCAAGCAATATTTGAGCATGGGTGCAGCGATGCCTGCATACTACAGTTAGGCGATCGCTCTTTTGTTATCAAAGATTCATGGATAGACCAACAACAGCTTATTTACCGCGCCACAGATGAACCGCATCTGGGTTAATTTGCGACCTTACCTGTAGCCAATCCTCTAACAAGTAGTCATCATCAACTGCTTCAGAATGCTGTTCGTCTTTGAGAATTGCTAAGACGTGCACTCCTGACGGATAGTTGACATGGCGGATTTCTGGGTCATATCCTAAGTCTTGAATTTTTGCTAAAATGCGATCGACAGCACCGGCAACAGTCAGATCGACGGCAAGAATAATTTGACCGAGTTTAGCACCAGGTTTTACACATTCTAGAACAGCCATTACTCTTTCTCCTTGTAGTTGCGGTTTAAGATAATTGCATCATTATTTGCTATTATATAACCATGAAGTCTAATATTACTCGTGTTGTTCTATGCCTGCTTTAGACCTGTACCACAATACAGTCAAAAAATCTCTCATCAATGATGGGTGGATAATTACTCACGATCCTCTCCATCTGAAATGGGGAAAAAAAGATATGTATGTGGATCTGGGAGCAAAACAGGTACTCGCAGCAGAACGAGGAGAACAGAAAATTGCTGTGGAAGTCAAAAGCTTTGTCAGCGATTCAGAAATGCAGGACTTGAGAGAGGCGATCGGACAATTTACTATTTATCGATCTGTGCTTCAGAGAACTTATCCAGAACATACGCTTTATCTGGCTGTTCGCGATATCACCTATGAATCTCTATTTGAAGAACCGATCGGTCAATTAATGATTGAAGATGAAAAGCTCAAGCTGATTGTATTCGACCCAAATCAAGAGGCGATCGTAAAATGGATACTTTAGCTAACTTTAGAAACACGATTAAAACCGTTCTCGAACCTTACACAAAAATTCCTTACTCTCATGGCGATATAATTTGTAAAGCCGTGTTTGATGAAAAATCTGATTGTTACCTGCTAGTTACTTTAGGCTGGGATAAAGCCAAACGAATTCACGGCTGTTTGGTTCATATAGATATTATTGATGATAAGATTTGGGTACAGCGAGATGAGACAGAATACGGCGTGACAAAAGAACTTGTAGCGGCTGGAATTTCCAAGGATTCCATTGTTTTAGGTTTTCATCCCGCAGATGTCAGACCTCATACAGGTTATGCAGTTGTGTAGTTAATGAATTATTTGGCTCATCTATTCTTATCAAAAGGCACGCCAGAATCCCTGATTGGCAACCTCTTAGGAGATTTTGTCAAAGGTTCGGCTGTCAACCTTTATCCCGATGAAATTAGAAAAGGCATCGATTTGCACCGCAAAGTAGATAGCTACACCGACTCTCACCCAATAGTGCGATCGAGTAAAAGCCTTGTTTGCGCCGAGAGACGCAGGTTTGCTGGAGTTTTGATTGACGTGTTTTACGACCACTTCTTGGCTAAAAATTGGCTGGAATATTCAGAAATTCCCCTCCGCGATTTTTCTTGCCATGTGTATAAACTCCTGCAAGACAACCGCGATATATTGCCTGAATCTCTCCAGCGGCTGCTGCCAACAATAATTGCGCGCGACTTGCTTTCATCTTATCAGGACATCGCCGAAATCGGCATCACTCTTACAAGAATGTCGGCCCGAATAAAGCGGACAAATAACTTGGCAAGCGGCATAGAAGATTTGACAGCTAACTATCAGCGATTAGAATCCGATTTTCGAGATTTTTTCCCCGACTTGATAAAATACGCCACACTTGACAAATATTAATACAAACAACAAAAATTACAGTTGCTATTGATAGCGAACTCGTGTATGATTCAACCGATACCTGTATGAAATCTCAAGTGCAACAGGGTTCAAAATATGGCAACCAGAATTCCGAACCTACAAATAACTAAAGTAGTTGATGGCGACAGCATCAAAATTTCTCTCAACGGCAAAACCGAGTCTCTGCGGCTGATTTGCGTCGATACAGAAGAAAGTCATCCGGGAGGCTCCAAACCTGTAACTGCGGCGGGGAAAGCAGGTACGGAAATGGCTAAAAAATACTTTGCGACAGCAGATGGCGGACTTGCTCAAATTGACATAGAATTTGATACAGACGATTCGGTTGAAGTGGCTCTACAAAAACACCGCGACAACTACGGGCGTCTCCTCTGTTACGTACATAAAGACGGAGAAAATTACAATCTTAAACTGATTGAAGAAGGCTGGAGTCCCTACTTCGTCAAATACGGGCGCTCCAGATTGTATCACCGACAAATGACTGAGGCAGAATCGGCAGCTAAAGCTTACAATCTGATGATTTGGAATCCGATTATCAATGCCAAAATTCCCTCTCGCAACTATGCTAATTTACTGCCTTGGTGGTCGATGCGAGGCTCGATTGTTGAAGAGTTTCGGTTGTCGGAAGCAACCGCAGGAGCGCTTTCTTTGAGGTTGGACTACCCGAAAATATTAGCTGCTTCTGAAAAAGCTAAATCTATTACTATTTTCTGCGATTTGCAGGCTGGTATTAATAAATGGATCGGCGGAAGCGCTCTGATTTATGCTGGCTCAGTTTATCATAAATTAGATTTGTGGATACCGGATGCTGAAACTGATGAAAGAGCTCCATTGAAGCGGCTAATCGAGAAGCGTTATGCGGGTCTGGGACGGGGATATGTGTATGTCAGTGGGAAGGTAGAACAGTACAAAGGGAAGCCTCAAATAGTTTTGAAGGATATCAAACAACTTTCAGACTTTCCCCCACAAAAGTGAATTTTACATAAATTTAATTGCAGGACAAATGGAACGATGAAGACTGTTCTGCGGGGAAGGCTATTAAATTTTGGGCGCTTCCCTACCGCAACGGGCTCGCACGCGCGTTCGGGATAGCTTGGCTTCACGCATTTTTGAAAATTTAAGTAGCATTATGGTTGACAATCCAAAATTATTGTGTTTTTTTTATAAGGCTAAATCAATTCATACTATAATAGTATAATCGCAACTCTGTAGCTGCCAATAGCTGCGACATCCATTCAAACTCCAGAAATTTAAAAGCTATGTGCCAATTACTGGGAATGAACTGCAATGTTCCGACAGATATTTGCTTTTCTTTTGAGGGTTTTTCTGCAAGAGGTGGCAGAACAGACGTTCATCAAGACGGTTGGGGAATTGCTTTCTTTGAAGGTTTGGGATGTCGCCTTTTTATAGACTCAAAACCTGCGATTGCTTCTCCGGTGGCAGAAGTAGTGCGTCGCTATCCCATTCATTCAACTAACGTGATTGCTCACATCCGCAAAGCTACGCAAGGCGAAATTGCTCTGGAAAACTGCCACCCTTTTATTCGGGAACTTTGGGGACGTTATTGGGTGTTTGCTCACAACGGAAATCTCGAAAATTTTTATCCAGAATGTGCCGGAGTTTACAAACCCGTTGGCAAAACAGACAGCGAAAAAGCATTCTGTTTGATATTAGAAAAGCTACGCTCTAATTTTCCTCAAAGTAAGCCTGCTTTAGCGGAAATTTACCCTGTTCTGGAGGAAATTACTAAAACTTTGGCAGAACACGGAATTTTTAATTATTTACTTTCCGATGGAGAACACTTGTTCACCCACTGTTCTACTAATCTGCATTATATTGTGCGACAAGCACCTTTTGCTAGCGCTCACTCGATCGACGAAGATGTAACAGTCGATTTCCGGGAATTGACCAACGAGGGCGATCGCGTGGCTGTTATTGCCACTTTTCCGCTGACAGATAACGAAGTTTGGACGCAAATTCAGCCGGGAGAATTGCTGGTATTTCAGGATGGTTTGCCGGTCAATTCTGGACGGCTGGAGTTAAGTTACGAGACTTAAACAAATTTAAAGCCTAAACAGAGCATCGAACCTGCTAAATGACCAGCTTTCCAGCTTGATTGATGAAGCCAGATTTGTCATTGCGCTTGACAGCGGCTAAGCCTTCGGAAAAACTGCCTACAGCGGAAACTTAGGGGCGATCGCCCACTAGCCTGTTTGATTGATGTATCCGCACCCTTTTGAAGCCCTAACTGCTGCTAAACCTTCATTAAATGAGCCGGGGTTGCACAATTTGATGATGATTCTTGTGAGGTGTCTCGCCTTCAGTGAAAATACACCTGACTGGCTACCATATCCCATCCCACAAAACAATCAAAATCATGCCGCAATTATCCAAGGGCTTCTACTTTCCCCGAAGTGACAACAGAGGGATTAATTCTGTTGAACAGCCGCTAGAATTTGTCCGGCTGTCACCGTTTGCCCCTTTTCACAAAACAACTCGGCAACAGTGCCCGCCACATCAGCAGTAATAGCAATTTCCATTTTCATCGCTTCCAAAATTAACAGCCGATCGCCCTCTGCAACCGCATCTCCCACATTAACTAGCACCTGCCAAACATTGGCCGAAACGTGAGCGACAACTGCCTCACAGCCGATCGGCAAAGTAACCTCCGCCGCTGTTTCAGAACCCGCATCCGCCGAGGATTCTGTGGCAGATTCAGCCTCAAATTCCCCGGATGCGGCCCAGCGATCGCGCTCTGCATTAAATGCGGTCTGCTGCTGCGCTTTAAATTCAGCCGCACTGCCCGCAATAGAATGCAAAAACTCATTGTATTCTCTCAAATTAAAAGTGATTTTCTCAACCTTTAATTTAAACTTCCCTTCGATAAATGCTTCCCGACAGCGGTGCAATTCCTCATGAGAAACCGGATAAAATCGGATTTGGTCAAAAAAGCGCAAAAGCCAAGGTTTACCAGACTGGAAATCCGCCGTTTGTTTGAACCGATTCCACATTTGCACCGTGCGGCCGACAAATTGATAACCTCCGGGCCCTTCCATCCCGTAAACGCACAAATACGCGCCGCCAATGCCAACTGCATTTTCAGGAGTCCAAGTGCGGGCGGGATTGTATTTAGTAGTAACCAAACGGTGGCGCGGATCGAGGGGAGTTGCGACGGGCGCGCCTAAATAAACGTCTCCCAAACCCATCACTAAATAGCTAGCATTAAATACGATTTCTCTGACTTGTTCGATGCTGTCAAGCCCGTTTATGCGGCGAATAAACTCAATATTGCTGGGACACCAAGGTGCATCCGATCGCACAGACTGCATATATTTTTCAATGGCCAACAGCGTCGATTCATCTTCCCAAGATAAAGGCAAGTGCACAATTCGCGCCGGCACTTCCAAATCCTCGATCGCCGGAAGTTCCGCCTCCGCCGCAATCAGCGCCTGCATTAGCTGCTGTTGCGAAATCTGGCGGCCCTCAAAGTGAATTTGGAGCGATCGCATTCCCGGCACTAATTCGATAACACCAGGCAACGGATTTGCTTTCAACTGTTCCATCAATGCGTGCGCCCGAAAACGCAAATTTAAATCCAGCACCAACGGGCCGTATTCAACTAGAATATATTTATCCCCAGCTTGACGGTAAGTAACAGCAACCTGTCCGGGAGATTCGGGAATTTCGTGCAAAATAGGAGAAGCGGGAACTGCAGGCAATTCCTCCGCATTTTCCCCAAAAACAGGCAAGCAAAAAGTAGCAATTTGCCTATTTTGTGCTAATTCCCGCTGCAAAGCTTCAGCAAAACTCAAACAGTGAAAGCGAATGCTGTCCCCCGGTTTTAGTTGCCCGATTTTCCACAATTCCGACTGCACAATAGTAGCAGGACAGACAAAACCTCCCAAACTCGGGCCGTCAAGACCGAGAATTACAGGCATATCGCCCGTAAAATCGATCGTGCCGATCGCGTAAGCATTATCGTGAATGTTAGACGGGTGCAAACCCGCTTCTCCCCCGTCTTGACGCGCCCAGGTGGGCTTCGGGCCGATCAGCCGAATGCCCGTCCGCGTCGAGTTATAATGCACCTGCCATTCTGTAGAGAAAAACATTTCAATGTCTGACTCAGTAAAGAAATCCGGCGCGCCGTGAGGCCCGTACAAAACACCAATTTCCCAATTATTGCTGTAGGTGGGAATGAGTTCCGGAGGCAAAGATATTTCCGCTTCCAGAGTTGCAGTTTGGTTGAGTTTTAACACATCTCCCGGACGCAGCGTGCGGCCCGCGTGTCCGCCAAATTTGCCCAGTACAAAAGTTGATTTGCTGCCCAAATAATCGGGGACATTCAAGCCGTGCTTTACCGCTAAATAAGTGCGGTAGCCGCCGCCTTGAATGGCTTTTAACTTGAGGATGCTGCCAGCTTTTACGGGAATTGCCGTCCAAAACGGCACCGATTCGCCGTTTAGCGTTCCCTTCATAGTTGCACCAGTCAAACTAATAACTGTATCGGCATTAAAGCGCAGAGTTGGGCCTGTCGCTGTGAATTCTAATCCTGCTGTAGATTCGGGATTTCCTACTAAACGATTTGCAGATCGAAATGCCAGATGATCCATCGGCCCAGAAGGCGGCACGCCCACATCCCAATAGCCAATGCGCCCCGGATAATCCTGAATGCTGCTGTAGGTGCCCCCATCCAATACATCGATCGTTAAAGGTGCGTATTCAAAAGAGTTTAAAAAGCGCGTGTTCAGTTCGCCCCGGCTGAATCGGGAATCGTCCAAAATCTGGCGGAGGTAATCTAAATTAGTTTCAATTCCCGCTATTTCACTGGCATCTAAAGCAGCTTTCAGTTGAGCGAGCGCCTGGGTTCGATTATCCCCGCAAACGATTACTTTGGCTAGCAGCGGATCGTAAAAAGGAGTTACCTCAGTTCCGGTTTCTATCCAACTGTCGCAGCGGACGTTTTCGGGAAACGCAACTTGATTCAGCAACCCGGAACTCGGCTGAAAATTCTTGCCGGCATCTTCCGCATAAATTCGCACCTCAATTGAGTGTCCCTGCGGTCGATAGCGGTACTCTTCCAGGGGGAACAAATCTCCCGAAGCCTGTTTTACCATCCACTCAACGAGGTCGATGTTGTTGACAGCTTCAGTAACGCCGTGTTCGACTTGCAAGCGCGTGTTGACTTCCAAAAAATAAAACAGTTTCGCATCGACATCAAATACAAATTCAACAGTACCGGCTGACTGGTAATTTACCGCTTTTCCCAACCGCACTGCTGCACTGTACAACTGATTTCGCTGTTCGTCGGTAATAGCAGGGGCGGGGGTTTCTTCTATTACTTTTTGATTGCGCCGCTGCACCGAACAATCTCGCTCGCCCAAGGCTATGACATTGCCTTTGCCATCTCCAAAGATTTGGACTTCAATGTGTCTAGCTGTTTGAATGTATTTCTCTAAAAAAACGCCGCTTTGTTTAAAATTGCTTTGACTCAAACGCTGTACTTTTTCAAAGGCTTCTGCTAAATCTCGATCGCCAAAACAAGCCTGCAAACCGATGCCGCCTCCGCCTGCGGTACTTTTGAGCATCACCGGATAGCCGATCGCCCCAGCCGCTTTTTGGGCATCCTCCAAACTTGCTAAAAGTTCGCTTCCGGGAGTTAGCGGCACTTGATTTGCAGCGGCTATTTCCCGCGCGGTGTGCTTCAATCCAAAGCAGCGCAACTGACTCGGAGTCGGGCCGATAAATGCAATATTTTCGCTTGCACAAGCTTCGGCAAATTCAGCATTTTCGCTCAAAAAGCCGTAACCCGGATGGATAGCTTGAGCTTTTGTTTGGCGCGCAACTTCGAGAATGCGATCGAACCGCAAATAACTCTCGGCTGCGGCGGCTGCACCGATACAAACAGCTTCGGTGGCGGCGAAAACGTGTTTGGCGTGGGCATCGGCTTCCGAATATACTGCTACCGAAGCAATTTGGAGGCGATCGAGGGTGCGGATAATTCGGCAGGCAATTTCACCGCGATTTGCAATCAAAACTTTGTTAAACATTTAGGTAATTGGGAATTGGGAATTGCTAATGGCAGGGGTTCAGAAACCGGGTTTTTTCCTAAATCTTGGTGAGGATACAAAAATCATCGCAGAAACCCGGTTTCTTGGACTTGGGGCAGGGGCTCAGAAACCGGGTTTCTTCCTAAATCTGGGTGAGGATGCCAAAATCATCGCAGAAACCCGGTTTCTTGGACTTGGGGCAGGGGCTCAGAAACCGGGTTTTTAACCAAAATAATTGCTTAAAACTTTCAATCTCGGTTAAAAACCCGGTTTCTTTATTCGGAGTGCGTAAGTCCTAATAATTAGATATTTTCAGATTACACAGAATCCCAAACAATCAACTGAATCGGCGTAGGATTGTAAGCATTGCAAGGATTGTTCATTTGCGGGCAATTAGAAATAGCAACCAGCGCGTTCAT
Organism: Microcoleus sp. B6-A1; assembly: GCF_036705085.1. Classification (NCBI taxonomy): domain Bacteria; kingdom Bacillati; phylum Cyanobacteriota; class Cyanophyceae; order Oscillatoriales; family Microcoleaceae; genus Microcoleus; species Microcoleus sp. B6-A1. The sequence goes on along the minus strand of NZ_JAUBTU010000017.1, from coordinate 26,523 downwards.
TTCGGCTCGCAAATCAACTGTACTTCCCGGATCGGAGATGCCGTCAACAATTTCAAGCGTGCCATCTTCGCTAACCGGAACATTCATAAAGAAGTTGATATTGCTGACTAAATCTCGCTTCCCCAAACCGTAGGGAAGAATTGCGGCGATGAAATTTTCTACACAGGCGTGCTGGTATTTTTTATCGAGTCCAAACCGCACCGAATTGCTCTCGCAGCTACAGGCGCCGCCGGAGGTATCGTGCCGCCCGCAGGAGTCCGCAATTATGGTCATAATGGCTCGCCCTTCATTAGAAATGAGTTGGCTGTTTGTAGTGACAAAGATGTTGCCTTGATTGACGATCGTATCGGGGGCGCTGTAGCGTTCGGAAGGGTCATCGGCATTGTAAACTAAAAAATCTACTGCTTGATTTCCGCCTAAATCTACAATACGAAGAATCTCTCCTTTTTTGATGACGCGAGACCAGGGATGTCTGGCCGGTAAGACTTCGTTATAAATGGCAGTTTTTGGATCGAGAATTTGTTGAGTAGTTGCAGTCATGGTTCACTTTTTGTGATGGAATTGCAGAATTTTTTACCGCCGATTGATGCGGACAAGATTGAGTGCTGGAATCGCGTCTATTGCACGAACAAAGCATCGGTGTTGATGAAGCCGCGCACGACTTCCTGGTTGGCGGTGCGGCACAAGTCGTCTGGTGCGGGTGCGGGGGATTTCACAATCTGAATTTGGATGGGTTTTGGATCGTAAATTGAACCCGGATGCAGGATGTGGGGACAGTTAGAGATAATGGTCAATACGTTCATTTCTGCTCGCAAATCGATAAAACTACCCGGTTTCTCGCAGCCTTCGCGAAACTCCATCGTGCCGTCTGGTTTGACGGCAATGCGAGTAAATAAGTTGAGGTTGGGCATGATATCTTTTTTGCCCAATCCCCACCGAGTTAGGGCTTTGAGGAAGTTGTCGCGGGAGTTTTTCCAGTCTCCTTCGCCGTATTTTTTGGCATTGCTAATGGCGTTGCTGCATCCTCCTAGCAAATCGTGACAGCCGGAGGTGTCTTGGGTGATAGAAAATAGGATGCGCCCCATGTCTGTGTAAAGCACCATGCCTTGTTTGAGAAAGGCGTTGAATTGAATTTTGGCGGTGTCTGCTGCGTTGAAACGTTCGATCGCATTGTCGGCGTTGTAGCACAGCATGGAAACGCCGCGAGAGCCTTCTAAATCGGTGATTCGCAGGGTGTTTCCCCGCTTGATGACCCCCGACCAGTACGCGCCGCCGGGTACGGTTTCTTCGACTAATACTAGGCTTGAATCAATTTCTGAGTTTGTGTCGATCGATGATAGTTGCACCATAAGTTCCTCTTGATGTATTTGGGTAGGTCAGCGAAATAAAACAATAGTATTTTGTAGCGGCACAACCCGCCCTCTCCCAAAGTAATATTTATTTCCACTGATATTTTGCACCATTCTCAAGAACGGGCTCTTCGGCCCGTTCCACAAAACTCAATTTTATTGTAGAACGGGCCGAAGAGCCCGTTCCTAAATAGGTAATTGACAATGGTGCAAGATGTTAAGTTTCCACTTAGTTAGGTTTGCCGTTGTACTGTTGGCGCGGGTGCAAAAAGTGCAACTACAAACCTATTTCTATTTAAGCAGCCATTGCAACTGCTTCCTGTCCGTGTTTCCGCATCAAATCCATGAGTTCGTCGCGGTAATCGTGGAATTTGGCGTGGCGTTTAATGCTGGGAGTGCGATCGGGCAAATTAATCGACATTTCCTTTCTCACTGTACCTGGACGAGCGCCCAAAGCATAAATCCGATTGGAAAGAAACACCGCTTCTTCGACATCGTGGGTAATCATAAAGATTGTAATCTGAGTGCGGCGCCACAAATCGAGCATAAATTCGTGCATCGATTCTTTGGTGTGGATGTCCAAGGCGCCGAAAGGTTCATCCATTAATAATACTTTAGGTTCAGAAGCGAGGGCGCGGGCGATCGCCACCCGCTGTTTCATCCCGCCCGACAATTCCTTCGGCAGCGACGAAGCAAACTGCGTCAATCCTACCACATTCAAATAATAGCTCGCTTGTTCGCGTCGCTTTTTCTTGGAAACGCCTTGAAGTTTGAGGCCAAACTCGGCATTTTCCTGCACGTTCATCCAAGGATAAAGAGTGTAATGCTGAAATACCATACCTCGATCTGGCCCAGGCGAAACAACTTCCTTGCCGTCAATTTTCACTTCCCCTGTTGTCGGCTTGTCCAATCCCGCAATCTGCCTCAAAAGAGTAGATTTGCCCGAACCCGATGCGCCTACCGCGCAGATAAATTCGCCTTGCTTGATGCTCATATTGATGTCCTTGAGGACAACTAATTTACCTTTTTTCGTTTCAAAGTTTTTGTGCAGATTGTTGATTTGTAGAAACATGAGTTTATCCTCTGTATTGTAAGTAAAAACTGAATTTGTTTATTCCCAAAGCTTATCAAGCTTAGCAATCAAAACGATAGGTATCGAGTCTTTCAATCTTAGGTTGATAGGGCTGCGTTCTTCCATCTTCCTGACATCCGTTACATCCGTTACATAATCCGTTGCCGAACTTCCTTCTTCCTTCAACATCTGCTTACTGTTTCTGACTTGACCATTTACAAGAAACCCGCAGCAGATATTGAAAAAGCAAGTCAAAAGTCAGTCCGATCGCCCCAATGACAATCAGCCCCACAAAAATTTCATCGGTTCGCAGAAATCGACCGGCGACGCTGATCCGGCGGCCTAAGCCTTCGGTGGCGGCAATCAATTCCGAGACGATTACCAATTGCCAAGCCGCAGCTAAGTTGATGCGGCTAGCATCAAGAATTCCCGGCAAAACGTGGGGAAAAATAACTTGAGTTAGGATTTCCCAGCGATTCCCACCCAACATATAAGTAGATTCGATCAAGTCTTTTGGAACAAACTTGACTGTATCCATCACCATCAGCGAATTGAAGAAAAAGACGCCGATAAATATCAGCATTATTTTGGGTTCTTCGCCGATTCCCAAGTAGAGAATTAGCAAGGGAATGAATGCTGGTGCGGGCATATATCGCATCAAGCCGAACATGGGTTCCAGCAAGGCGCGAATACTGGGAAAGCTGCCCATCAGCACGCCAATTGGTATGGAAAAAACCAAGGCGAACAGAAAGCCCACTCCCACCCGCCACAAACTCGCTACTGTGTCTTTCAAAAGTTCGCGAGTGTTCCACAGCCGACCAAATGCCTCTAAAACTTTGCCGGGGGAAGGCAAAAATTTGGGGTCTACGTTGGCGAAGGTTGTTACTAGCCACCACAGCAGCAGCGGCAGTGCGATCGATGTTACCGTTAACCCAATATTGAGGGGTTGTGGTATCTCTTCCGCAATCCGCCAGAAAACGGTGGGATTTAGGCTTTTTTGCTTGAGGTGGGATTGGATCGATCGCGGTTCGGGATTTGGTGGCATGATTTAATTGCAGAATGGTTGAGCGAGTAATTTGAGTAGCTTTGGGAAATTTTTTAAAGGAATATTTGTGAAACTTTATTGTGTCTGCCCAATCGTAAATTCTGCATTCTAGCTTTTACCTTCTGAATAAGCTTTTATAAAACGATCATCAAATAATGTGCTGATATCGGGTTGGCTTTTTGCTAAATTTACATCGACGAGAAATTTAGTCATTTCAGCCGCTGCAAACTGCAATGATGTCATGTCATTTCCCGGTTGAAAGGCTTTCAAGTTTTCCTCGATCGTAAATATCTTAGTGCCGTTTTCATATTCTTTGTATTCGTCAACGCTAACTCCGGCGCGGTTGGCGAGAATCTCGTAAGATTTCTCTTTATTTGATTTCATGTATTCCAATGTTGCAAACCATGAATTGACCAGGGCTTGCACTCGATCGGGGTGTTCGCCAATAAACTTTCGCGTGAATACCAAGTGGTCGGAAATCGCCCCCGGAAAATCTTTGGAACTAAACAGTTCCTTGCTGTTCGCTCGTTTTAATGCTTGCGTGGTAAATGGCGCAAATACTGCCACCGCATCGACTTGCCCTCCGACGAAAGCCGCCGCAGCTTTGCCGGTTTCCAGCGGTACAAATTGAATGTCTTGCACTGATAAACCTGCTCTTCTCAGCCCTAACAGCAATAGAAAGTGATCGACAGTACCCTCCTCTGCGGCAACTTTTTTGCCTTTCAAATCGGCAACGGAATTGATGCCTTCGGCGACAATCACTTTGTCATTTCCCGTCGAGTTGTCGTTGACTAAAACAATTACTTGGTCGGCGCCGCCTGATATAGAGTTTACGGTATCGCCGAGGGTTTGGCTGTTAGCATCTATCTGTCCTGCTGTGAGGGTGCTGATCGATTCTAAGTAGCCGTCAAACCATTTTAAGTCTACAGGAACATTGTTGGCTTCAAATATCTTTTGTTCTTTGGCAATTTGCCAAGGAAACCAGCCGGGCCACGCGCTGAATCCGAGGCGAACTGCGTTAGCACTTACTGAAGAAGCTGCTTCGGTTTCTGTGGTTGTTTTGATATAAATTGCCGGGTTGACGCAGCCGACAGCGAAAAGCAAGGTGATGAAAAATATGGCGCAGTAGGATAAGGGCGAGCGCGTTATTTTTGGGGAGCAATATCGGATATTCATAGCATATTCTGGTTGCTGGTTAGAGGTGAATATGTCGATCGAGCTTTTGCACCTTCTTTGGCTTCCTTAGCTGCTGCAAACCCCCTTGATATACAAGGATAAAGCCCGAGAGCTAACGAACCGAGTCTTGCTGACCGATCGCGTTTCTCCCGGGCTTTTATCCCGCCGTGTAACTGGCTAGTGTTTCCCTCAAATTAATCAAATATTGGGAGAACCAGTCTGCTTCTCTCGGACCAGCACTTGAACTTTCTAAGCTGAGTTAGAAACTAATTCAAATCGGAACCCTAGAAGCGGTTAAATTTTTTCGGTTTTTGTCTGTATAAGTCCTGTTTGCAACCCAAGGAGTTATTCGAGACTGTTAGTAACAGCAATGCACTTAGCTTTTTTAAAAGTCAGCACAATGTAGCGTGCAATTTTACTAGATTGCTACGTTTCAAACGGTAACAGCAAACTTGATGCGAAAATGTGTAAGATGTTACAAAAAACAGTTTTTTTGGGAGTTGTTAATTAAACTTTTTGGAAGATTAAAGCGGGCGATGAGAGGGGGCGATGGGAAATCGCGAAGTTTACACACACAAAGACGAAGCCCGCAAGGCCAGAATTGAAGATTTTTCAAGAAATACTTCGATCGCCCCAGACTAGATGCGGAGGCGATCGACAATGCGGTAAACTAAAATTCTATTTGTTGTAATAACGATCGCCTAACACAGCCTGTGAAGTCAAATCCGTTAGCATTGGAATTATTCATCTCTCTGGGATCTCCCTCTGCGTTCTCTGCGTTCTCTGCGGTTAAATCATCCTCATATAACCAGAAATGATATGAAGTCATTTCTTCAATCTAAAATCTAAAATCTAAAATCTAAAATCGACTGACGGTGCACTATGGAAAAATTTAACCACAGCAACAGTCTAGACATTCATTCGCTGCTCGATCGCTACCGCACCGGCTCGATCGCGCCTGCAGATACGATCGCCAGCGTGTACGATCGGATCGAACGCTATGCAGATCCGGCAGTATGGATTTATTTAGCACCGCTGGCGGAAACCCTCGAACGCGCCAAAGCCTTGGAAAACCTAGACCCGCAAAAATTGCCGCTCTACGGGATACCTTTTGCGATCAAAGATAATCTCGATTGGGCGGGCGTTCCGACTACGGCGGGATGTCCGCAGTTTGCTCGCACTCCAGCGCGATCGTCCGCAGTCGTAGAGCGCCTGTGCGCGGCAGGTGCGATCGCGATCGGCAAAACAAACATGGATCAGTTTGCCACAGGATTAGTCGGAACCCGCACGCCTTATGGAGTTTGTCGCAATCCCTTCGATCGGCGCTACATTCCGGGCGGATCGAGTTCCGGTTCCGCCGCAGCAGTCTCCGCCGGATTGGTGAGTTTTGCTCTGGGTACCGATACCGCAGGATCGGGGCGGGTTCCCGCTGCTTTTACCAACATTGTCGGGCTGAAGCCAAGTTGCGGCTCGATCGGCACTCGCGGCCTGCTGCCAGCGGTGCGATCGCTCGATTGCGTTTCTGTGTTCGCTCTCACCTGTGCGGATGTGGCCTCGGTGCTGCAAGCAGCCAGCGGTTTTGACGCTGAGGATGCGTTTTCTCGCCGCCCTGAAACGAAAGTTTTGCCGGATTTATCCAGCTTGCGGGTGGGAGTTCCCGCAGACGGCGAACTCGAATTTTTCGGGAATGCAGAAGCCGAACAGCGCTACCGAGAGGCGATCGCGCGCTTGCAATCTTTGGGCTGCACGATCGCACCTATTGACTTCAAACCCTTTGCGGATGCTGCCGAACTGCTCTACGGCGGGCCTTGGGTAGCAGAAAGGCTGGCGGCGATCGGCGATTTCCTCGACGCGCACCCAGATGCGATCGATCCGATCGTCTACGAAATTATCAGCGGCGGCAAACGCTACGATGCCGTCTCTGCCTACCGCGCGTCCTACCGGTTAGCCGAACTCCGCCAGAAGGCAGAAATTCAGTGGCAGTCAATGGATGTGTTGGCGGTGCCGACGACAGGTACGATTTATACTGTCGCAGAAGTTGCAGCCGAGCCGATCGCGCTCAACACCAATCTCGGGCGCTACACGAACTTTGCGAATTTGCTCGATTTGTGCGCGATCGCAGTTCCCAGCGGGTTTCAAAGCAGCGGATTGCCTGCAGGATTAACACTGATGGCTCCTGCGTGGCACGATCTATCGCTCTGCAGCCTGGGATCTGCTTTCCACGCTAGCTTGGGGGGAACTATGGGCGCAACCGGCCTACCGCTGCCAACCGTCCCGGAACCCGCTATCGCCGCCAAATCTTCCTCAGAAGAACGAGTCAAAATAGCCGTGGTTGGCGCTCATTTAAGCGGTGAGCCGCTGAATTATCAACTAATCGAGCTCGGAGGCGTTTTAGTTCGCGCCTGCCGTACCAGCCCGATTTACAAGCTGTATGCTTTGACGGGTACTGCTCTGGGCAAGCCGGGATTGGTGCGTCAGATAGAGGGCGGTAGCGCGATCGAGGTGGAAGTTTGGGAGTTGTCGATCGCGGCTTTCGGCGGATTTGTCGCTAAAATTCCCCCGCCCTTGGGAATTGGTACGCTGGTGTTGGAGGACGGCTCGACGGTGCAGGGCTTTTTGTGCGAACCTTATGCTGTGGCGGATGCGATCGATATTTCTGATCTGGGCGGTTGGCGTGCTTATAACTTCCGCTTTTAAGTTAAGTTAGAATTGCAAATTTCTACCCATCTTCAGAATCATGCCATCAGCAGTGCCACTTGTACCAATTCCCATCACAACCCCAACCCCCACTGGCGGTAGCGGTACCAGTCCCGGAGGGGCCGCTGGCGGCACTCGCGGCACCAGCGGCCCCGACTCTCTCAGGGGTACTGCGGGCGCTAACTTGATATTTGGTTTGGGTGGGCCTGACAGCATTTTGGGCTTAGGCGCAGACGATTCCCTCTACGGCGGCGACGGCGATGACTCACTGCTGGGCGACGTTGGCAATGACCGACTGTTCGGCGGTGCCGGCCGTGACAGCGTTTTGGGCGGCGCCGGCGACGATACTTTCTACGGCGGCAAAGGTTCTGACTCAATGCTGGGCGACGAGGGTAATGATTTGCTATTTGGCAACCAAGACACCGATACTTTGTTGGGCGGCGCGGGTAATGACACGTTTTTTGGGGGTGCCGGCGATGACTCGCTGTTTGGTGGCATCGGCGATGACTGTTTATCGGGCGATCGCGGCCGAGATACTTTAACTGGTGGCGCCGGAAACGATACTTTTGCGATCGGGCGTTTCGCAGACGGGGATGTGATTACAGATTTTACTGATGGTACGGATCGAATTCGCTTGGCTGCCGGCCTTACTTTTGGCGAACTCACCATTTCCGCTGGAACCGGAACTTCGCCGAGTACAATTATTCAGCTTACAAGCACCAAGGAAACTCTGGCTACTTTATTCGGAGTTACCCGCACTTCAATCACTCAGGCAGACTTTATTCTTTAATTGGGAATTGTTGACGGTTGACTGTTGGCGGTTGACTGTTGACTGTTGACTGTTGACTGTTGACTGTTGACTGATACAAAATCCGGGTTGGCTAACCATTTTATGAGACTCGGTGCTTGAAACCGCTTTTGACCTCAAACTACACAAACGAAGTCTGCCTTCGCAGACTAAGATAGAGAAATTTATTTAAGCAGGATTTGGTATGACAAATAACCAATAATAAATAACAAATAACAACTGACTAATGACTACTGACTACTGACTCATCACTACTGACTACTGACTACTGACTAATGACTATTGACGGTTTTCTCAATCTCAACAAACCTGCGGGCATGACTTCTCACGACTGCGTGGGGCGAGTGCGCCGGCTATTGAAACTCAAGCGAGTCGGACACGGAGGAACCCTCGATCCTGCTGTGACTGGCGTTTTGCCGATCGCCCTGGGCAAAGCAACCAGACTGCTGCAATATCTCCAACACAATAAAGCTTACCGAGGCACAATTCGATTTGGCTTAACTACTGCTACTGACGATTTAGAAGGAGAAATTATCCATTCTCGACCGGTGCGGGAGTTGAGTTTGGAACAAGTGCAAGCTGCACTGCCAAAATTCTTAGGAAAAATCGAGCAATTTCCACCGAGTTTTAGTGCGGTGCAGGTGGGAGGAAAACGCCTTTATGAGTTAGCTAGAAAAGGCGAAACTGTGGAAGTTGCTGCTAGAAATGTTGAGGTTTTTCGGCTGGAAATATTGGATTGGCGATCGGGGGATTTTCCTGAATTGGATTTGTCGATCGCCTGCGGGGCGGGCACTTACATTCGGGCGATCGCGCGGGATTTGGGTGCGGTGTTGAAGACAGGCGGTACTTTGGCTTGTTTGACTCGCACCGAAAGTAGCGGTTTTTTGATCGAGGAAAGTCTAACTTTTGAACAATTGGAACTGCAATTGCAGGAAAATAAATTCTGCCCGATTTTGCCATCGGCGGTTTTGGGACATTTAGGGGCGATCGTCCTTTCCCCTGAATATACCAAACGCTGGTTTCAAGGACAGCGCCTCCCGATTCCCGAAACGCCGATCGGGCCCTATGAGGAAAGTAGCAACCACCCCCCCCACAACCCAATACCCCAACCTCCCTATCCCTTGCAGGTTTACGATCGAGATGGTAATTTTTTAGGTATCGGTCAAGTAGCGAACTCAGAGACAAGTACCATATTATCTCCTCAAATTGTGCTTTAAGTATCTAAAATAAAAATGAAAAAAGGTATAATTGGTACGGGAAAAGTTGGCGGAACTCTAACCGCTGGGAATCCCCTAGATTCACCTAGCTTACAGCGGGACCGGACGAGATTGGCCTATAAATCTAATCAATCGCTGAGGTAAAAATTGTGAAAATATTGCTGATCGGATTAATCCGAGGCTACAAAATGGGAATTTCTCCTTACCTGCCTAACGCCTGTAGATTTCAGCCAACTTGTTCGCAATACGCGATCGAAGCAATAGAAAGATTTGGGCCCGCCCGCGGCAGCTCAATGGCAGTTAAGCGGATTTTGCGCTGTCATCCTTTTCATCCAGGGGGTTACGATCCAGTACCTCCTGCAGATAGCGAGGGCGATTAGTTATTAGTCAAAAATAGTATTTTAGTTATTAGTTAATAGTGCAAATAGGCGTTACATCCTCATGGCTAAAACTACCGAGGGGAATCACTCCCTAAGAGGGTGAAATTCGCACAATTAGTGGTGTTTCTTAACCCAAATTCAGTAATATTACTGTTATCTTTCAAAACTCAGCAGCTATATAATGGTACAAACAGAGTACAGGGGATGCGAGTTGATATGTCTGCTACCGCAATCGGATACAAAATGTTGTCCCATACTCTGGCTGTACTCAGCCAGAAACAAGCAACGGGGAAACTGGTGTTAGAGCAAGGGGAACAACAGTGGCAACTTTACTTTTTTCAGGGTAGTTTGGTTTATGCCACGGGAGGATCGCACAGATCGAGGCGCTGGTACAGGGCGATCGGGCAACACTGTCGAAACTTTCAAGTGGATCTCAGAGACCTCAATGCTGGAGAACTGTGGGAATATCAACTGCTTCAGCGAGGGATAGCAGCCAGCGAAATGAGTCTGGAACAAGCTAGGGCGATCGTCCACACCAGCCTTTCCGAAGTGTTATTTGCCCTGATCGGTCAATCGGGTTTGCGCCGGGAGTGGCGTCCGTCCCAGAAATATTTTTCTACAATTACCTCTTCTTTGCTGGTGTCTTTAACAGAAGTAGAGAAAATTCTGTGTTGTACAGAAGAAATTTGGCAGAAGTGGAAAGCAATGGGTTTGTGGCTGGTAGATCCAGAACAAGCACCGCTTTTAAAACCGTCGGCCCAGTTGGAGCAAAATCGATTTAGTTCTAATTCTTTGATCGCTTTGGGTAACGTATTCAACGGCGAGAATACTCTTTGGGATATTGCATTTAAGAAAAAGCAGTGCGTGACAGTGGCAACTCGCGCTTTAGTTAATTACATCAAACAGGGTTTAGTAAATTTCCGAACAGTACCAGACTTGCCGTCGCCTATAGAACAGTGGCGCCTGGCCGCGGCGATGGCTGGGCCGGGTCGCCCTTTGATTGCTTGTATCGATGACAGTCCGACAGTATGCGAATTTTTAGAGCAAATTTTGTTGCCGGAGGGATATCGAGTCCTAAAAATTCAAGACCCCATGCAGGGAGTGGGCATCCTCGCCAAACAAAAGCCTGCCTTAATTTTTATGGACGTGGTAATGCCGAAGACAAGTGGGTTTGCTTTGTGCAATTTTTTGCGAAAAGCACCTGCTTTTCGGGAAACTCCGATCGTGTTTTTGACCAGTCAAGACAGTATAATTGACCGCACGCGAGCGAAATTGACAGGTGCTTCCGATTTTTTGAGCAAGCCAGCCAATCCCGAACAGGTTTTGCAAATAGTTGACAAGTATTTGAAGGTAAAAGGCGATCGCTACCCTTCAGCAATTCGCCCCCAAGATATACTTAATCCACGACAACTTACCCTGGCAAATTCTTGAACCAAAATTAATGAACACAATAACCCCTTGCTGGGTGCGTCAGGAACTGACGCACCCTACGCTCATTGTAAAATAAAGACGCAATCGAATTTAAGATAATTAATTATGAGTAATGTTACGAGCGATCGCACCCCCCTGGTGAGCGTAGTAATTCCGGCTTACAACTGCGCGGATTACGTCGGCCAAGCCGTAGATAGCGTTCTGCACCAAACCTATGCTAACTGGGAAATTATTGTAGTAGACGACGGCTCCCGAGACGATACCAGATTAGTTTTAGAGAAATATGGCGATCGAATTCGCTACATTTACCAACAAAATCAAGGAGTTTCGATTGCCAGAAATCGCGGTATTGAGCTAGCACGAGGAGAATTTATCGCCTTTCTCGATGCAGATGACTACTTTTTCCCCGACAAATTAGCAGCACAAATGGCTGTATTTGCAGCGAAACCAAATCTAGGAATCGTCCACAGCGGTTGGCGTCTAGTTAATAGTATAGGCGAACCGCTAAAAGATGTCAAACCCTGGCAAAACGTCCCTAAATTAGACTTAGAAATGTGGCTGCGGTGGAAACCAGTATTACCCAGCGCGATGGTATTTCGCCGTCAGTGGTTAAAGCGCGTCGGCGGATTTGATCCTCGATTTCCACCGGCAGAAGATACAGATTTAGTGCTGCGTTTAGCCTTAATGGGATGCGAAGCAGAGTGGTTGCAGCAAGTAACTGTTTGCTACCGCCAGCACGAACAAAGCGCCATGTACAAAGGTTTACCGCAGGCTAAATCCCTCGCCGCAGTGATGGATAATTTTTTTTCCCGCCCCGAATTGCCGGATAAAATACGTTTGTTGGAAAAGCAAATCAAGTACAGTACCTTAGTTTGGATTGCTTGGTATTTGTACCGCACCGGTCATTCTGTTGAGATGGTAGAGTTTTTGCAGCGTTCTTGGAATTATACGCCTTATTTGCCTGTGGAAACAGTAATTAATTGGGCGGAAGCTTTCGCCGAGTTTTCGCAGGATGCGGGAAATGAATTCGATGCAGATTTATTAGCTCAATCTGCAGAGTGGCAGCAGTTAATGCAGTGGATGATTCTCGGTACACCAGCTTGATTGAAAGCTTTTCCATTGCACTGATATCGTTTACGGTTGCATAGGAATTATTTAACCGCAGAGAGCGCAGAGGACACAGAGGAAGAGAAGAGAGGTTTTTCGCATTTCTGGCTATGTAAAATCTGCATAAACTTTATTAGGCTTCAGTTTGAGTTTCTGCTTCAGTAAAAATTGGCGGCCACAGTTCAGCAATTGGCAATTCCCAACCAGGGAAAAGTTCGGGGACAGTCAAAATATCTTCATTTCCCAACACAATCGGTTCACGTTCCTGACGATAAACTGTTACAGTTTCTTCATCTGGATCGATCAAAATTCCTACTTGCGCTCCGAGTTCTAGGAAATTATGAATCTTTTTTTCTAGCGGTTTAATGCGATCGCTCTGTGATTTAATTTCTACTACCAAGTCTGGGACTAATTCTCCGAAATAACGGGGACTTTGCCTCAGACGTGCGGCTCGGACAAAAGAAACATCAGGTGCTGTAAGGTTAGCATTAGGTAAGATAAAGCCGCCTGCGGAGTCAAAAACTCGACCCAAACGGCGGGGATTCACCCAAACGAAGAGAAAGGCACTCAAGCGAATGCCAATTTCACTAGATACAATGTCTGACGGGCCCACAATGATAATCTTCCCGCTTTCTAGTTCAACTTGGTAGTCTTGACCGGCTTCTTTGAAGGTTTTTTGGACTTTTTCTAAGTCTTTGAGTGTCATCATACGATTTGAGATTTTAAATTTGAGATTTGAGATTTTAAATTTTAAATTTGAGATTTGAGATTTTAAATTTTATAATTATCTGCAACTGACGCACTCTAAATCATATTGGTTATTGCTTATTTTGTCAGGTGCGTCAATCTATTTTAGATTTTAGATTGAATAATTATCTGCAACTGACGCACCCTACAGGTTGGTTATTCCTTGGCAGAAAAGGAGTTGCCGCAGCTACAGCTTTGGGCGGCATTGGGATTGTGAAATCGGAAACCTCCGCCCATCAAGTCTTCTGAATAATCCAAGGTGAGTTCATTGAGATATTTTAAGTGCTGGGGGTCGATCGCCACTTGAACTCCCTCCGACTCGCATACAGCGTCTTCTGGGGCTGGCGCATCGTCAAATGCCATTGTATAAGACAAACCGGAGCAGCCGCTCGATTCCACGCCCAGACGAAATAAAGCATTGGGGTTCGGATGCTTCGACTTGAGGCGCGTTACTTCTGTTGCTGCTGTTTTGCTCAGATGAATCATTATGAGTAATTGGTAATTGGTAATTGGCAATTGGGAAGTAATGTTGAGTTTTGAAAATGTAGAATCTGCCTAGGCTTCTACCTTACCCGGAGAATGTAAAGTGCGCCGGGCCGCGCACCTTACCCCTATATTGTTAGCAACTTGAGTTACTTAGCTTTTTCACTACGAGCATAATCGTCTTGAAAGCGGATAATATCATCTTCTCCGAGATATTCGCCATTCTGCACCTCAATTAAAACCAGGGGGATAACTCCCGGATTTTCCAGGCGGTGAGAAGTGCACTGAGGAACGTAGGTAGACTGATTTGTAAACAGAACTTGTTCAGTTTCGCCACAAGTAACTTTTGCAGTACCAGAAACCACAATCCAGTGTTCGCTGCGGTGGTGGTGCATTTGCAGGCTGAGGCGGTGTCCCGACTTAACTTCGATCCGCTTAATTTTATATCCTGGGCCTTCTTCTAGAGTCGTAAACGAGCCCCAAGGCCGCAATTCTGTAGCGGCTATTCCGTTGGGTGCTGCAGGTGCGTGCAGGGTAGATACTTGAGAAATTTCTTGAATCTGAACCATGATTTTCACTCCTTGAGGATTGCTTGCTGAATCCTTTGGTAAACGACGTTGTTTTTTGAGATTAACTAATATATAGTTAAAATCGAAGCCCACCTGCGGGGACTGGTTAGCCGACTGTAGAGTTTTGCAAGAGTTGCGCTCAGCCCGATCGACTTGCCTTAACAACCATAGCAAAACCAACATAGCTGTTGTCACCTGTCATGGGCGCGATCGTCCAAATCTACATCAAATCTTTATCTGGGGCTGCTGATTCTTTATTTAACGGGACTTACGTATCTAAACCAAAGAAACCGGGTTTTTGGCGGTTTTTCCGGCTGTAGGGCGTCTTCTGGGCAAAAACCCGGTTTCTGGGCCTCCCATCTAATCCAGGTCTTGAGACTGCTGTTGCAAAACTTCTAGCATCTCTTGATAGAAAGGCCGCCCTTGACTTTGGCTATCGCTAGCGGTTGCTAGGATTTGCAAGGTTTCGATCAGCGAGTATCGGGCCGCATCTACAATAAGATCCAGGAGCGGATGAATCCCAGAACCATGCTGCTGTGCTTCTGCGATCGCATCGATGTAGGCAGCACGCACCTGGTTAGAGATAATCACAATGGGATATCCAGCCCGCAACAGCAGGAGATTCATCAATAGCCGTCCCGTCCGTCCGTTACCATCCCGAAATGGATGAATCGACACAAAGCGAAGATGTGCTTCGGCTGCATACTCTAACGGATGTAACGATCGGATTTTATCACTGTTGAGCCATTGGATAAATTCCGGCATCAAACCCGAAAGCAAATAATGAGGCGGATAGAGGTATTCGGTACCGGCGGCTTTGACATCTAACTGCCGATAGCGTCCAGCTTCCTCCGGGGCGATCGCCCTTATAATTAAATTGTGAATTTGTTTAATTTCCCATTCACCGATCGCGGTGTCCGATCGCGTTAGCATTTCAATGTAGTCGATCGCATCTCGATGTCCGATGACTTCTAGGTGTTCGCGCAAAGTTTTGCCACCGACAGTAATGCCGGTTTCGAGGACTAATTCGGTTTCGCGTTGCGTCAAGGTGTTTCCCTCAATCGCATTGGAGTGATAAGTGAACCGAACGTCGTAAAGTTTTTTCAATTCTGCAACCAGGGTGGGAGAAAGCGGCCGAAAGCTATCTAACCACGCTTTGAGTCGATCGACTTTTTGCAATTTTTCAGAAATGCTCATTGCTGATGAGAAAGCAAAATGCTGGTGGAGAATGTCACCCACACGCTGAGGATAAAGTCGGACTAACAGTGCGATAAAGTTATGATAGAGTTGATTGGCGATCGGGGATTGAGTAGTTGGGAATAACTGCATAGAGCGTATTTATTAAAACTATGCACTGACAATCGTAACTTGTTCAGTAGTTGCCATTGCTAAAATCGCTAAAACTTTTGAAGCTAAAGGCTTCAAATCTGCCAAGCGATTAGATGGTGCTTGTAGAACAATTAGCGCAATATCAAACTGTGGTAAATTTTGTTGAAATGATAAGTTGCGATCGACGGTGATGAAAACATCAAACTCTGCTTCTGCAAGTGCAAGAAGTTGACCATTTTTTACACCTGCCCATCCCATTTGTGGAACTGTTTTTATCTCATAGTCAACAAATTCTCTGGCAAATTTGCGATCTATACACTCATCCAAAAGAAGCTTCATGGGTTATGCTACCATGCCAACGAGCTGTTTTTCTACCTGTTCCAGCAACGCGATAACTTGCTCTTTAGTTACGGTGGGAAACCCATCTAAAAAATCATCAATGGATTCTCCTGCTTTTAGATAGTCCAGAAGTGTTTGTACCGGAACCCTCGTACAAGCAAATACTGGGGTCCCGCCCATAATCTCAGGAGATACGCTAATAATTGAAGAGTCTTTAAGCATAAATCTTTAACCTCCGGGTTCCATAGGTAAGTTATCGGCTTTAACTATTTTTTTACGCTCGATCGCATCAGCTTTGATTTTTTCGTGCATCTACCCAATGCAGTAGATCCACCTATAATAAATGATACTAGATCGATCGGCATCCCACCATCCACTCTAGATCAACATCTTTTCGGCACTTTGACAGGAGCATCAAAATGAACAGCAACGGACTGCCACAAAAGCAAGGTCTGTACGATCCGCAGTTCGAGCACGACGCTTGCGGAGTCGGATTCATCGTACACATGAAGGGTAACAAATCCCACGAAATTGTCGAGCAGGCACTGACAATCCTATTGAACCTCGACCACCGAGGCGCGTGTGGCTGCGAACCCAACACCGGAGACGGGGCGGGGATTTTGATGCAGGTGCCCCACAAGTTTCTCAAAAAAGTAACAGCGGCCCTAAACATCGAACTTCCCGAAGCCGGCGAGTACGGCGTTGGCGCGATTTACTCGTCGCCAAATCAAACTGAACGGGAAAACGGCAAACGCATTTTTGAGGAAATCGCCGCAGAAGAAGGCCAGGAAGTGCTGGGCTGGCGCGATGTTCCCACGGATAACTCGTCCCTCGGCGACACCGCCAAATCTAGCGAACCCTTCATGCAGCAAGTGTTCCTCCGGCGCGCCGCAGGTATTGACGAGGCGGCTTTCGAGCGGAAACTGTACGTCATCCGCAAACGGGCTCACAATGCGATTCGCAGGACTAACACAGACCCCTACTGGTATAATTCCACACTCTCCTGCCGGACGATCGTCTACAAGGGTATGTTAATGCCGGTGCAAGTCGGCGATTACTATCCCGAACTCCACGACCCAGACATGGAAAGCGCTCTAGCCCTGGTTCACTCGCGCTTCAGCACCAATACTTTTCCGAGTTGGGAACGATCGCACCCTTACCGCTACATCGCTCACAACGGCGAAATTAACACGATGCGCGGCAACATTAACTGGATGCACGCGCGGCAATCGCTGTTCGAGTCGGAACTATTCGGCGATGACTTAAAGAAAATCCCCAATTTAATCAATATCGAAGGCAGCGACTCGACGATTTTTGACAATGCTTTGGAATTGCTGACTTTGGCTGGGCGTTCTTTGCCGCACGCCGTAATGATGATGATTCCCGAACCTTGGACAGCCCACGAGTCGATGAGTGACGAGAAAAAGGCTTTCTATGAATACCATTCTTGCTTGATGGAACCTTGGGACGGCCCCGCTTCGATCGCATTTACCGATGGTACATCGATCGGGGCAGTGCTCGATCGCAACGGTTTGCGCCCTTCCCGCTACTGCGTTACCAAAGACGACTTGGTAATTATGGCATCGGAAGCCGGAGTTTTGCCGATCGCCCCAGAACGAATTGTATCAAAAGGTCGCTTGCAACCGGGGCGGATGTTCCTGGTAAATACCGAGGAAGGCCGCATCGTCTCTGACGAGGAAATTAAGACCAAAATCGCCACAGAACACCCGTACCGCCAGTGGATCGACCAGCACATGGTCGAAATCGCCAAACTCAAAGATGCGCCGACATTGCCAGAATCTCATCCCGAAACATTATTGCAGCGGCAAATGGCATTTGGGTACACCTTTGAAGAACTGCGGTTGCTGTTAGCACCGATGGCGAAAGATGGCGTGGAAGCTGTCGGCGCAATGGGTGCGGATACGCCGCTGGCGGTGCTTTCCAACCGACCAAAACTGCTTTACGAATACTTCCAGCAGTTGTTTGCTCAAGTTACCAATCCGCCAATTGATTCGATCCGCGAAGAAATTGTAACTTCTGCCGAAACTACGATCGGCGCTGAACGCAATTTGCTCAAACCAGAACCGGAAAGCTGTCATTTAATCGAACTGAAAACGCCAATTCTCAGCAATGAAGAATTAGCTAAGCTGCAACACGTAAATGAGGGCAATTTCAAGTCCGTTACTGTGCCGATTTTGTTTGACCCCAAAAGCGGTGTGAAAGGTCTAGAACAATCCTTAGAAGAGGTTTTTGCAGCAGCAGACAGCGCGATCGCCTCCGGGGTGAATATCCTCATTTTGAGCGATCGGGGTATCAGTCCAGACAAAGCCCCAATTCCGGCGCTGCTGGCAGTTGCGGGCCTGCACCACCACTTGATCCGTAAAGGTACGCGCACGCGGGCGGGACTCGTGCTCGAATCCGGCGAACCGAGGGAAGTGCATCACTTTGCGACACTGATTGGATATGGTTGCGGCGCGATTAATCCGTATTTAGCCTTTGAGACGATCGCCGATTCGATCCGCGAAGGATTGCTGCTAAATGTCGAGTACAAAACAGCTTGCAAAAACTACGTCAAAGCCGCAACTAAAGGGGTGACGAAAGTTGCCTCGAAAATTGGGATTTCTACAATTCAAAGTTATCGCGGCGCGCAGATTTTTGAGGCGATCGGCTTAAACAAATCCGTAGTCGATAAATACTTTGCTTGGACAGCCTCCCGGATTGAAGGGGTAGACCTCGAAGTCATCGCCCAAGAAGCAATTTTGCGCCATAATCACGCATTCCCCGATCGCCCATCCAGCGGACATACTCTAGATGTTGGCGGCGAATATCAGTGGCGGAAAGAAGGCGAGGCGCATTTGTTTAGTCCGCAGACAATTCACGCCCTGCAAAAGTCGGTGCGCGAGGGCAGTTATACGCTTTTCAAACAGTATTCTGGGCTGGTTAATGAACAAAACCAGCAGCATTTTACCTTGCGCGGTTTGTTGCAATTCAAGCAGCGGGAATCGATACCCATTGAGGAAGTTGAGCCGATCGAATCTATTCTCAAACGCTTTAAAACTGGGGCGATGAGTTATGGTTCGATTTCCAAAGAAGCCCACGAATCGCTAGCAGTAGCGATGAACCGCATTGGTGGCAAATCGAACACCGGTGAAGGCGGGGAAGATCCCGATCGCTACACTTGGACGAACGATCGGGGCGACTCGAAAAACAGCGCGATCAAACAAGTTGCTTCCGGGCGTTTCGGCGTTACCAGCTTGTACCTTTCCCAAGCGCGGGAACTGCAAATCAAGATGGCGCAAGGCGCGAAACCCGGTGAAGGCGGACAGTTGCCCGGTAAAAAAGTATACCCGTGGATTGCGAAGGTGCGGAACTCGACTCCGGGTGTGGGTTTGATTTCGCCTCCTCCTCACCACGACATTTATTCGATCGAAGATTTGGCCGAATTGATTCACGACTTGAAAAATTCCAACCGGGAAGCGCGGATTAGCGTGAAACTCGTGTCGGAAGTTGGAGTCGGGACGATCGCGGCCGGGGTTGCGAAAGCCCACGCCGATGTCGTCTTGATTTCCGGCTACGACGGCGGAACCGGCGCTTCGCCGCAAACTTCGATCAAACACGCGGGATTACCTTGGGAATTGGGACTGGCGGAAACTCACCAAACTTTGGTACTCAACAATCTCCGCAGCCGGATTGTCGTGGAAACTGACGGTCAAATGAAAACCGGTCGCGATGTAGTAATTGCTGCCTTGCTTGGCGCTGAGGAATTCGGTTTTGCGACGGCGCCGCTGGTGACATTGGGCTGCATTATGATGCGCGTTTGCCACCTGAACACTTGCCCGGTGGGCGTGGCGACCCAAGACCCGCTGTTGCGGAAAAACTTTACCGGCGACCCCGATCACACGGTAAACTTTATGACTTTCATCGCGCAGGAAGTCCGGGAAATTATGGCGCAGTTGGGCTTCCGCACGCTGAATGAAATGGTTGGCCGCACTGATGTTTTGGAACCTCAGCAAGCTGTGGAACACTGGAAGGCTAAGGGTTTGGATTTCTCGAAAATCCTTTATCAGCCGGAGGTTGGGGCGGATGTCGGGCGCTATTGTCAGATGGCGCAGGATCACGGGTTGGAAAAGTCGATGGATATGACGGTGTTGTTGGATTTGTGCAAAGGTGCGATCGAAAATGGCGAAAAGGTACAGGCCAAACTGCCGATTACCAATGTCAACCGCGTTGTCGGCACAATTCTCGGCAACGAAATCACCAAACGCAACTGGGAAGGTTTGCCGGATGACACGGTGCACCTGCACTTCCAAGGCAGCGCTGGGCAAAGCTTTGGCGCATTCGTGCCCAAGGGTGTCACCCTGGAACTCGAAGGCGAAGCTAACGACTATTTGGGCAAGGGGCTCAGCGGCGGCAAGATTATCTTGTATCCGTCGCCAGCTTCTACCTTTGTCGCGGAAGAAAACGTGATTGTCGGTAACGTAGTGCTTTACGGCGCGACATCCGGCGAGGTTTTCATCCGAGGGATGGCGGGCGAACGTTTTGGGGTGCGTAACTCCGGCGTGAATGCAGTAGTTGAAGGTGTGGGCGATCACGGTTGCGAGTACATGACTGGCGGCAAAGTTGTAGTTTTGGGCGAAACCGGGCGCAATTTTGCAGCGGGTATGAGTGGCGGTGTTGCTTACATTTTGGATGAGGCGGGGGATTTTGCTACTCGCTGCAATATGTCGATGGTGGATTTGGAAAAATTGGAGGATGTTGAGGAAATTAGCGATTTGCGGCAGATGCTTCAAACTCACGTTGATTTGACTGGAAGTGCGAAGGCATCGAAGGTTTTGGCTGCGTGGGATGAGATGGTGTCGGTGTTTGTGAAGGTGATGCCGAGGGATTATAAGCGGGTGTTGCAGGCTATTGAAAGGGCGATCGCATCGGGTTTAAGCGGTGATGATGCGCTGACGGCTGCGTTTGAAGAAAACGCTCGCGATGTGGCCCGGATTGGGGGTAGTTAGTATTAGTATGGGTGCGTTACGGCTACCGCCTAACGCACCCTACTCGACTGGTTCCTATGAAAAATTGAACAGAGATTCATCCGACCTTCCGAAAGATACTTTTTGACAAGCTGAATGTGCTTATATCGAAATAAATCACTGGCCCCAAAGTCGGTCTGTAAAGTTTGTGATTCTGGGCTAACATTATCATTGCTGAAGATATAATCAGCATTTTCAAATTTTGGCACCCCGGGGAGGAAGTCTGAAATCTTTTGACCTTCCAAGTTTTTTACAAAGCGGTCAAAGGTTTCCTCGGCTGGTAATGCCGGTTTCTCATAAAGCAAATCAGGTAGATCCATATAGATTCATCTGAAGGTTAAGTGATGGCTAACTATTGATCTGCCTTTGCGGGACAAATACCCATATTTATATTTTCATACATACCGCATATTTTGTTTTATGTCAAATGCTACTCAAGAATATTTTTGTTATGGGTGTTTTTGTATCTAGAGATTTTTTAGGATTTCTATAATCTGATGAAAACACAGGATCATTAAGGTTTAATGTATCTCTATCCATTGACTTAGTAACGCCTCCTAAGCGATTGCTCATTCATCTAACGGTGTTATGCCGCTGTCATGCTACAAACTAAAAATGGGTGGGATTGTATACCCACCCACTTTTTTCCAACTGTTACAGCTTAAAGCCTAGTGCGCTCCAGCAATTGCCTTTGCCCATGCTAAACCACCACCAAATCCACCAACCGCTCCGGTAGTAGCACACATTGGGGCTAAATAAACAGCAACTGGTGGAGCAACCGAAGCAATAAGAACATCAACGGTATAACAGGTGACTACAGTACCTGTTGCCCCACCAACTATGCCACCAACAGCATACCAAAAACCGTTTATGAATGAACCGACTGAATCGCTAGCAGCAAAAGCTGGACTTGCAAAACCATTCTAAGCAATTACACAACTAAGAATCAGTGCGAACAAGGAGCGAAAGGCTTTAACTCGCATAATCAACCTCTTTGAAACTGGTACGACTGATTGGATATAAAAGTTACACAAGCAATAATGTCAACTTTATAAGCTATATGCTAGCAATAGTGCTAGGCTTCGTCAATAATAGTTAGATATTGACCTTTTATACCCACATTCCGCACTTTGGGGTGTCACACAGAATAATTACGCAGAAGACTCTATCTTTAAAGTAATAAATTATGCCTTTAAACAGCTTTTTAACCGTTAATGTACGGTATTTTAGTATAATTTATAGTTTTATTGCGGGATAAAAATAAGTAAAAACCGATTGTGATCGTTGAGGCTGCGGAATGTGGGTTTTATAAATTTGTTAAGATAGTTAAAGCCTATGTAGGGTGCGTCAGACATCAAGATTTTCGGGCGTATTTTAAGGTTTTTGCCTGATGCACCCTACCGATTACTGGCGATGTCGCTCGGATTGGCGGTAGTTAGGGTTTAGCATCTACTCCAATAAACCGGGTTTCTGCGATAATTTAAGCATCCTCACGCCCGATTTTGGGAAGAAACCCGGTTTCTGACTCCCACGCGATCGCCCCAAATCCAAGAAACCGGGTTTCTGCGATAATTTTGGCATCTCACCGAAATTTTGGTGAGAAACCCGGTTTCTGACTCCCGCGCGATCGCACATCTCTACTAATTGCCATCTGAAATAAGCTCGATATTCACAAGTTAACAGAGAACGATATAAACTATCAGCTTTATTCAGATGTCATCTTGCTGTGCAACTGTCCAGAAGAAGGACTTTATGCCGGCGATATCGGTACGGTTGTAGAACAGCATCACGTTGAGGGACTAGAAACAGGTTATAGCCTTGAGTTCTTCGATCTTTTGGGAAACACTGTAGCAGTTGCCACGCTACCTGGAAGTTATTTGCGATCGCCCACAAGTGCAGATAGACCTACAGTTAAACTTGTTAATAGTTTTGCTGTGTAAGTAGAGGAAATAGTACAATCGCGATGATGACCCCAAGTCGATGAAGGCGATCGTCTAAAAATAGTGGCTATCGACTCAAATTGTCGCAACTGAGAGTAAAATTGAATATCTACTTTCCATAGAGCAACGTCGCTTTGAGCCAGATTCAAATCTTAAACTTACAAAGCCTTAGCCAGGGACTCCCTGCAATTACACCTGCCTTTGGAGCGGCGATCGCAGAAGCAGGTGCGATTTGTCTAACCGATGAAGCTCACCAACCAGGAGTAACACTTAAAGTTGAGGGAGAATTTTCTGCCACATTCAAGTTAGATTGGCAGCCAGTCACCGAGCAAACCCGACGATGTTGGAATGACGAAGAATATACTACCGAGCAGGCTGCTTATGGAATCGCATTCCTGTTAATTTTGCAATTAACAAATCTCACAGTCATTGAACGCTCTCGCAAAGGAACTGGATTTGACTATTGGTTAGGAAGTCAAAATTCAGCTACCACACTGCCATTTGAGCGAATGGCTCGGCTAGAGGTTTCTGGAATTCGCAAAGGCAATCAAAGTCAAATCAATACTAGAGTCAAGCTGAAAACTGAACAAACCCGCGCCTCAGACGCACAAGGCTTGCCAGCGTATATCATTGTAGTAGAGTTCAGCCGACCGATTTCTATTATTAGTGCCAAGCAAAATCCTGAAGGAACCGTACTCCAATGAGCCAGATTCAATCGCTCCACAAACAAGCAATGGATTTAGCCGAAGCAGCGGCAGTCGCCAGCTTAAGAGGTGCGTTGGAGTTGGCTGCACAATTGACGCGCCAAGCCTTTGAACAAGAAACTCAGGCCGCAGCCTTAATCGCTAGCGCCCTTGATGCTGAACCCACTCGTTCTGTGCTTCACCGCAGCGCAGCATCTTTAGCGATTGAATGTGGCGAATTACGAATGGCAGAACGTCTAATTGCAACTGCGTTATCTGGCAATCCCCCGGCAGAGATTGCTGAAGAGCTCAAAGATTTATTCATCCAGATTAACTTGAGCCAATATCTGAAACGTCAAGGAATCCACATCGACATTAAGGAACTGCGAGGAGTGGTAAATCAATAGCACTCGTCGAGGGACTAGAAACAGGTTATGGCCTTGAGTTTTTCGATCTGTTGGTAAACATTGTAGCAGTTGCGAGGCTACCTGGAAGTTATTTGCGATCGCCAACCCGTGCAGACAGAACTAAAGTGAGCGTTGTTAACTGATATGATGTATAGAATTAGGGAAATCAACAAGCAAAATGATTCAATCCATACCGAAAATATCCATCAAACCTGGATACCGTTCCCAGTCGGATGATAAAACTCCTGAAGCTGATGCAATTGATTTTTACCTACTGCGACAACTCACCAATTCCCAACGGTGGCAAATGGGGGCCAAATTAAATCGTTGGGCAAAAACTGTTAGCTTGCGCGGGATGAAAAAAGCTTGTCCCTCAACCTACAAAGAGCGATTTGCTCGATCGATATTAGGTAGCAAGTGGTTGCCAATTTTAACCCCCACCAGTGAGCCCTCTATGTGGACGCAAGACCCCAGCGAAATTGCTAGACTGTTGCACCCAATTTTTGAAACATTAGGTATCTCTTATTATATTACAGGAGGCGTTGCCGCTTCTGTCTATGGCGACCCGAGAACAACACGCGATTTAGATTTAGTAATTGAATTGCTCCGGCACAATATTTTTCAATTAGTTGAAGCACTAGAAACGGCTGGTTTTTACTGCCCTCCAGGTTCGGTCAAAGATATTCAAGAGGGTAGAGGGATGGTGTTGAGCGTCACTCACATGACTTCAGTATTGAACGCTGATATTGTGCTGAATTCTAATACTGAATTCGATCGCTCAAAAATGGCAAGACGACGATTAGAAGCGCTTGACGAAGCTGGTGTAGAACAATTTTGGGTGGCTTCTCCTGAAGATATTGTGTTGGCCAAACTGCTCTGGCGGCAACAGTCTCAGTCTCAAAAACAATGGCATGATGTTTTGGGAATTCTGAAAGTCCAATCTGATAATTTGGATCGGGGTTACTTAACAGAGTGGGCCCAAAAATTGGGGTTGATTGATGATTTGAACCTAGCTTTTACTGAATCAGGGATTTGATGCGATCGCAATTCGCGCAGTGCGATGGGAAAAAAGGTCGATCGATAGTATAGAAAATAGTGCAATGGATAAACTAACTGAGTATCCCAAAGTAATAGAGCATATTTTAACCGAGTATCTATAATTGTACCGCCCTCCTCAATCCGACCTCGAAACATTCTTAATTACCGACGCACAAAACGGTCATTTATTCTCCTATTCTTCAATCGAAAATCGAAAATCGAAAATCGAAAATCGATGGGCTGTTTACGTTCGGATTCGCGATCGCAAATTCTGGATCGAGGAAGACTGGACAGAAGATGGGATTGCAACGGATTTGGTGCGCGCAGGGGTTCCCAAGGAAGATATCGTGTTGGCATTTCACGAGCCTGGGATGCGGCAATACACCGATTTTGCAGTAGCTTCTTAGCACTTCATGAAACTTTATTTAGATGTCATCTTGCTGTGCAACCGTCCAGAAGAAGGACTTGATGCCGGCGATATCGGTACGGTTGTAGAACAGCATCACGTTGAGGGACTAGAAACAGGTTATAGCGTTGAGTTATTCGATTTGTTGGGAAACACTATAGCAGTTGCGACGCTACCGGGAAGTTATTTGCGATCGCCCACAAGTGCAGACATACCTACAGTCATGATATTGTCCCAAGGCGATCGCCCCTAAAATATTTACAAAACTAAATCTGGTATGCGATCTATATCTAGCTGTTAGAATAGACAAACCTGAGCGTTAAAATCGCAAATGTATGACAGCGTTCCTACACCCTATGCAATGCAATATCTAACTTTTAGAGAAGCCGATCGAGAGGACATACAGGCGATCGTCAATATTCACAATTCTCATGCGCGCGGTCAAAATACGTCGATCGAGCGCGGCTTTTTGCTAACACAAATTACTGAAGATGAGATTGTCCAAAGCTTAAATAATTCATGCAGATATTTTGTGTCAGCTAAAACCGATGGGGAAATTCTAGGATTTGTGGCTATATCACAACCCAAAATATCTGATGAAATCTTGGATAAAATTATCTGGAAAGATGAAGTTTTTAAGAAAAGAGTCACAAGCGATAGGCATTTTTATCTCGAAAGAGTAGCAACCAAGTTAAATTGGATGGGTAGAGGTGTTGCTCAATTTATGTATAAAGAAATTTATCAAGTTTTTCCAAATTCATTTATTTCGCTGTTTATTGTTTCCCAGCCAATAGCTA
This sequence comes from Microcoleus sp. B6-A1, assembly GCF_036705085.1. Lineage (NCBI taxonomy): Bacteria > Bacillati > Cyanobacteriota > Cyanophyceae > Oscillatoriales > Microcoleaceae > Microcoleus > Microcoleus sp. B6-A1. The sequence continues at coordinate 479 of NZ_JAUBTU010000017.1, read as the reverse complement.
ATACTCGTTCCTTAATGTTTCACCAAAAACAGGGATTTGAACAAATAGGAACTTTACAAATTGACCGATTTCTCGATCTAGAAAATTATGAATGTATTGTGATGTTTAAAGCAACTTGAATTTATCATGAGTGAGTCTCCCAGCAGATAGCCAACCTCAATCCAGCCTAACAGCAATTACCCGAAGCGAGGGAACTGTTATCTCCGCGAATTGCCATCTCAAATAAGCTCGATCTAACTCCCTTGGCGGCTGCGATACTTCCCATCGTCGCAGTAAAAATATTTTCCCAAAACAAAAAGCGCCCCTATTTCTAGGAGCGCTTTTTGTCAATCTCAGACTAAAACTTAGCCATTGATAGAAGGAGCAACCATTGCTACTGGGGTGACTTCACTAGCAGCCAAATCAAGCGGGAAGTTGTGAGCATTGCGCTCGTGCATTACTTCCATACCCAAGTTAGCGCGGTTGATCACATCAGCCCA
>NZ_JAUBTU010000016.1:75576-98386 GCF_036705085.1 Microcoleus sp. B6-A1 | reverse complement strand
GTCCCGCCCGTCCAAAAAGGACGGGCGGGACGCCCATCCCACAATAACAATTAAAATTGTAAGTTATTTAATTCGCGCTCCTAAGTAGAAAGCCAAACCACTTTTTGGGTGCAGGAATGAATGAATAAATGTTGTGAATTCTATCGCTACTAAAACCGCGATCGCCCCTATTAAATAATGGCAAATATCCTCGCCCCAATCTAAAATTCCGCATAGCTCAGCAGCCGCACTATTTTTTCATTATCGTTCAATTCGCCGACAATTCGTCGCACGGGTTTCGGCCAGATTTTAATCAAAGTAGGAGTTGCTGAAATCTGATCTGCCTCAGCTTGGTCTGGATGTTTCAAAACATCAATTACTTTTAAAGTGTAGGGACGATCGAGGCATTTCTCTAAGAACTGGTGTAAAGTTTCGAGGGTGCGTTCGGTGCTGGGGTTGCTGCCGGAAACAAACAGACGCAAAACGTACCCTTGAGTTTGTGGCGGTGGGGTGAGTGCTGTTGGTTTGGGAAGCCGAGTCTGCTGCGATGGCGGAAAGCCCAAGGGAGTTACTATCGAACTGTTCCAGTCCGATCGAGCTTCGGAGCTGGCATACTGTACAACTAAGTCGTGATTTTCCCAAAGTTCGGGGAATTGTTCGTGATAAGTAGCAATCGCCATCGGTTCGCACATTTCTTCGCTGCGGGGATGCCACACTAAGTCGCCAGTCCCAAAAATGGCGTTCAGCAGCGTTTGATGTCGCAGCACGGGGGGGTAAGCCTCCGCAGCAACCCGCACCTGCCGATCGCCTGGATCGAGCCAGGAGTCAACGGTTGCCGTGTAGCAAGGTATCAGAAAATGCGGCGGTTCCGACAAACCGAGGATCTCCTGTAGAGCTACGCACAACTGCAAATGCCAGCGAGTTTGCTTGTGGGGGTCTATGCAATAGATTAAGTCTCCCCCTGGTGTAAACAGCGCAATGCCTTTGAAAATTTCTGGCAAAATAGGGCGATCGACTTTCAATTCAGTACACCAATAACAGTTAACAGTTAACAGTTAACAGTTAACAGTTAACAGTTAACACTCGACCTTTAGACTCGACCTCGGAGCATCTGAGCCATTTCGTTCGGGAACGGCGAGTTCTCTACACAAAGTTCTTCAGTAATCCGACCTTCTTGATAAAGGCCGTAGAGCGACTTATTCATCGTCGTCATGCCTTCATAAGTATCTTTGATCATGATTTGATTGATTTCCTCATTCTGGCCCTTCAGAATGTATTCCTTAACCACGTCGGTATTGATCATAACGTCGTGGAAAGCAGCCCGCTTTCCGTCTGTGGTTTTGCACAGCAGTTGAGCAATAATCGCCACTAGGGATTCGGAAATTGAAACCCGTATGGCATCCTGTTCTTCCGCCCCGAACATATCAAGAATCCGGTTCAGGGTCTTAACCGCACTGTTCGTGTGCAGGGTTCCTGCAACTAAGTGACCGGTCTGAGAGGCTTTGAGGGCAATTTCCACCGTCTCTCTGTCCCGAATTTCTCCTACTAGCAGCATATCCGGGTCTTGTCGCAGAGCGCCTTTGAGAGCGCTCATAAACTTGAGGGTGTGCCTGCCGACTTCCCGGTGCTTAATCAAGGATTTTTTGCTTTCGTGTACGAATTCTACCGGGTCTTCGATCGTGATGATATTGTAGGCTTTATTCTTATTGATGTAGTCGATCATCGCGGCCAACGTGGTAGACTTACCCGAACCTGTCGGGCCTGTCACCAAAATCAGCCCTTTGTGGTAGCCACATATTTTCCTAAATACCTCCGGCAGTTTCAATTCCTCCATTGTCAAGATTTTGGCAGGAATTAGCCGCAGTACCATTGCCGGGCCGGCCAAGGAGTCCATGCAACTGATCCGAATGCGGACGAACCCGAAGTCGAAAGCGCCGTCAAAGTCTAGGGTTTTTTGGAAAATTTCAATTTCTTCATCGCTCATGCACTCCCGCAACCAGCCAAAAAACGTATCTAAATCCGTCGGTGGATAGCCGATGTCGGCAATCTCGCCCCGCTTGCGGAAGCGGGGAACTTCGTTTACTCCGAGGTGAAGGTCGGATACTCCTTCTTCTTTGGCTCGCATGACTAGCTCTTTCAAAGTCGGAGCTCCGCCGCTGCTAGATATCGGGCTTTTAGGTGTGGCGAAGGATTGCGGCGCTGGTGCGGGTGGCGCTGCTGGTGCTGGTGCGGGCGGCGGTGCTGGTGGCATTCCTGCTGCTCTGGGGGGCATCCCGGGAGCTGGAGGGCGGGGCATTCCGGGCGGTGGGGGGGCTCCGGGTACGGGCGGGCGAGGAGCTGGCGGATGCTGTTGTGTCATATGCGCTACCTTAAGTTGGTGAGAAGGCTGACTCGAACAGATGATTTGTGGGAGTTGAACAATGCCGATCGCCATTGTGCGTCTCTTGCACAAAAGCTTAACTGTTGTTCTCAGTCTATCCTAAGAGGGGGTCGTAGTGCTGCACTAATAAGGAAATATTCTGCCAATTGGAGGATGCGATCGCTCTCGATACGCCCGAATATGGATTCTCCACATTTTTGGATAATTTTTTTTAATGAAAAAAGTTTTCCGCAGCAAAGCAGTATAAATTGATACTTTACAAAATATTAAGGAGTTAAAGGGATGAATTCTGTCGATCGGGCTTTTACTCCAGCTCTGGAGTTGGCGGAGTCGATCCGCACCCTGGAAGTGTCGCCTTTAGAAATTGTAAATCTGTACTTGGAACGCATTGAGCGATTAAACCCTGAGCTGGGCAGTTATTTTACAGTAACGGCCGAGCGGGCGATCGCCCTAGCTAAATCTCAAACCGAACAACTAGCTGGGTTAAACAAGCCACAGGAATTGCCACCTTTTTTCGGAGTGCCCATTGCGATTAAAGACTTGACACCAGTTACCGGCGTTCCGTGTACTTACGGCACTCAGGCTTTGCTGGGTAACATCTCTGCCTACGACGAGTCAGTAGTATGGCGGATCAAAGCAGCAGGATTTAACATTCTGGGAAAAACAGCCACCTCTCAAATTGGCTCATTACCTTACACCGAACCCCCAGGTTTCCTGCGGGCGCGCAATCCCTGGAATTTAGAGTATACGCCCGGAGGTTCCAGCGGAGGCTCAGCGGCCGCTGTAGCAGCGGGTTTGTGTGCGATCGCCCAAGGTTCAGACGGCGGCGGTTCGATTCGAGGCCCAGCTTCCTGCTGCGGTTTAGTGGGCATTAAACCGTCGCGGGGGCGAGTTTCCTGGGCACCTGTCGGAGATTACCTCAGCGGCATTTCGGCCAACGGGCCACTGGCGCGCACTGTAGCTGACGCCGCCGCACTTTTGGACGTGATGTCAGGCTACACAACAGGCGATCCGTACTGGCTACCCGATTCAAATCCGACGTTTTTAGAGGCTTCCACTCAAGAGTTAGGCAAGCTACGAATTGCTTTTTCTACCAGTATTTCCCCTGTGGGCGAGGCTTCGGCTATCTGTCAGCAAGCGGTACTCGAAACCGTTAAGTTACTGACTGATTTGGGTCACGATGTCGAACCGGGATGCCCTGATTTTACGGGTTTAATCGAACCGTTTATCGCAATTTGGCAGTCTGGGGCGGCGGCAAGCGGCATTCCAGGCCCTGCTTTGGAACCGATGAATCGCTGGCTGTTAGAAAGAACTATTTCGGCTGGGGAATATTTACGGGCGGTGAATCAAATGCAGGTTATTTCACGGCGGATTGTGGGATTCTTTGAAAAATTTGATGTGTTAGTTTTGCCGACTTATATGCACTCGCCAATCCGGGTTGGGGAGTGGGCGGATTTGAGTTTTGAAGAAACTTTGCAGCGCATTATTAATTGGGTAGCTCCTTGTCCGCCGTTTAATGCTAGCGGTTTGCCTGCGATCGCACTTCCTGCCCTTTTAGATAACAACGGTTTGCCCGTGGGAATTCAAATTATCGGGCGGCCGGCGGCGGAAGCAACTTTAATTGCTTTAGCGGCGCAGATGGAAGCGGCGAAACCTTTCCCGGTTTTAGATTTTAAATAGGGAATAGCAAGGGATAAAAGCACGTTTCCCTGTTTTAGGGGTATGCCAAATCAGGATTTGTGTGCGGGGAACTAGAAATCGGGTTTTTCGCATAAATTTTTATTGACTGTTGACTGTTTGACATTTGAACAATATTGATGCAACGGCAAACGATAGGATTGAGAAAGGGGACAAATTTCAGGTTTAATTTGGGTAATAAAAAAATATAAAACACTTCTTAATGTACTTGACTTGTTTGGAAAAGAGGGTATAATTCTTTCAAATTAATTCCCGATGGCGGGTGTATCTAAAAAAATAGCTTATGTTTAACACAGCAGGACGGTTTCCAGAAAATCCGATTCCGGGAAATGTTGCGGGTGTTTCAGCGGAAATACTAGACTTATTCAGTAAGTTCGATCGCTTAAATCGGATCAGCCAAAGTGCCGTCGGCGATACCAATGGTTTATTTAATACCAGCTACGATTTGACTCAAAAACCCGATGGGGCGGCGGCTGCGACTGGTAGTGCGATCCTCTACGAGGGCTTCGCTAACGGCCTTTTTGGGCCATCCACCGACTTCGGTCTCCAATCGTCAGGAAGCGACAATATTAAAGTTGATAGTAGTCTAAAATCCCAGACCGCTACCTCCACTCAAGGTGAGATAGACGAACTGACAGGGATGGCTTTACCTGTTGGTGAACTCTCCCTATCCCAAACTTCTTCCCTATTTCCTGATGAAAACTGGGCTTTCAATTTTAAAGATTACACCATCGAACACCAAGGTTTAAACACCCTCAACCTCAAAGTTGGTTACGGGTTAAAACCGGGAATTACCCCGAACGAATATCCAGATTTTGTTCCCATTTACCAAAGTATTGATAATTTCCTAGTTAACTACCCGAACGAAACAGATTTTTGGGAAATTCTAAACAAAAATTTGACAGAAAAGGTGCTTAATGAAAATCCGGTACTGACAGATGTTACGATTCAACTGGAAGTTTTGCCAACAGAGAGATTGCCCTACGATCGCGCCAGTACAGTTTTCCGCAGTCAATCGGGCAAAATCACAGAAGATTGGAATTTTTCAGTCAAAGACTACGCAATAAATCACCAAGGATTGAACAAGCTCAATCTCGATATAGATTACCAGTACAAGCCGGAAATCGCTCCCAATGAATATCCCGATTTCGTGCCAATCTACAAGAGCATTGATAACTTTTTAACCACATATCCGAACGAAACTGATTTTTGGGAAATTGTCAATAAAAACTTGACTCAAAATATCCTCAACGAAAATCCTGGATTGGCGGCAATCAAGATAGATTTCAACGTTCTGCCAAGCCAAACCTTGCCCTACAACCGCACCAGCAAAGTTACTCGCACTCAACCCAGCAATCCTCAAGGAACTTTCCTAGTTGGCAATAGCCGGGGAAATAATGTACTTCGGTTTGACGGCAATACCGGCAATTTTCTAGGCGAATTTATTCCACCGGGAAGCGGCGGTTTGTCCAATCCAGATACGATCGTTTTTGGGCCAGATGGCAATGGCGATGATAAGTCGGACATTTACGTTACTAGCGGCGACAAGCCCGGAAATTCGGGAGAACCGACAGCATCTGCGGTATTGCGGTATGACGGAATTACTGGCGCATTTATTGACAAGTTTGTCGGGGATAATCCGAACACGGCGGTCGATGAAACTGGCGGATTGTTTCGCCCTTACGGTTTAGCTTTTGGCCCTGACGGTAATTTTTATGTCAGCAGTTTTTTGAGTGACCAAATTCTGCGATATAACGCCAAAACAGGACAGTTTATTGATGTATTTGCTTCGGGAAATCAGCAAGCGGGAGGATTGAATGGCCCGAACGGTTTACTGTTTGCTCCTGACGGCAATTTGTATGTGACAACGCAGGGGAGTGTTGCTCGCAATGGTAAAGCAGATTATAGCGCAGGTTTCCCCAGTCAGGTGCTGCGTTACAACCCGCAAACCCGGCAGTTAAGTATCTTTGCTTCGCCCGATCCTTCGCCTCGGAGTCAGGGATTTACAAGTCTTTTGGGAATGGCAATCGGGCCCGCTGACGGCGACCTTTATGTCAGCGATTTTGCTAACGATATCAGGCGCTACAATTTAAAAAGTGGGGAATTGGTCAAGGTTTTATCTACCAATTATACTGATACTTCGCCCAGTAGCAATTATGTAGGTAGTTTGGCCTTTTCGCCGATCGGCAATTTGTTTGCAGTTGGCTTTGACAACCGCGCTAATGCTAACGGTGCCGGCGCTGTTTTGCGGTATAATGGCAAGACTGACGAACCGCTGCCAATATCGGGAAATCCTGGATCGAGTAACAGTTCTATTTTTGTCCCTCCCGACAGCAAGCTACAGCGTCCAATAGGAATTTCTTTCTTTCCGTCCGATGCTCAACTGACGCAGAAATGGAATTTTACATTGGCAAATTACCCAATTAATCATCAAGGGTTAAACAACCTGAATATTGATGTAAATTATCAGTACAAAGACGGGATTCAAAATTCTGAGTATCCTGATTTTGTGCCGATTTACAAGAGCATTGACAATCTTTTAGTTAACTACCCGAACGAAACTGATTTTTGGGAAATTGTTAACAAAAATCTGACCGAAAAAGTGCTTGCTGACAATCCGGCAATTTCGTCGGTGACGGTTAATTTGGATGTTTTACCGACGAACCGATTGCCTTACGATCGCAGCAGTACCGTTACTCGCACTCAAGATGGTAAATTAGGTGAAGCATGGGATTTCAAGATTCCTAATTACTCGATCGATCACCAGGGTTTGAATAACCTCAATATGGATGTCAAATATCAGTACAAACCAGGAATTACGCAGGATGAGTATCCAGACTTTGTGCCGATTTACAAAAGCATCGATAGTTTCTTGACTAATTATCCCAATGAAACAGATTTCTGGGAAATTCTTAATAAGAGTTTGACGCAAAAGCTGCTAGCCGAAAATCCGGCTTTGGATTCGTTGCAAATTAATCTGGAGGTTTTGCCGACAAACAGATTGCCTTACGAGCGAGCTAGTATTGTGTCGCTCGCTTAGCCTCTTATTGCAAATTAGATGGACAAATTTTGACAACAAATACATACTTAGCTACCGTAAGGATACGGCTAAGTATGCTGCGTTAAAACCGCGTTTGTGCGCGTCCAAGACTAACCCATTTAAATTGTCTGTGGTGGTGAAAAACCCGGTCTAATTCAGAAACCGGGTTTCTGAATTAGACCGAGTTTGCCAAGCTCCATCTGGGGAATATATGCCTGTCTCCCCTGCATTTGATACCTAAATAGTGGTGGACGCAAATAGGCACAAAAACCCGGTTTTGGCGTTAACGTCGATCGCTCACAACCTGTTATTTTGACTCTTAACCGGGTTTTTGTGCCTCCCAGACTGAAAAAGATAGTTTTTTTATCGGAGTTCGTGAAGCACTCAATTTCTAGTCATCAAACCCATATTTTACCAATAAAGCCCGTTGCTCCCGCCCAGGCTTACTTATTAAAAATTACGCTGTCGATTATTGATAATACCTCTTTAGATTGATAGACATTTTGATTATTTCCTTTTAAATATGGTAGCAGTTCGCTGCCAATATTTAGGGTGAAATTTATGTTAACTTCCGGCCCGATTACCGCTCCCGTTCCCGTTTTTCTAGTTCTTTTAGCAATCATGCTACTCGCGCCGCTGTTATTTGAGCGCTTGCGACTACCGGGAATAGTCGGTTTAATTATTGCTGGCGTAATCGTCGGGCCCAACGGTCTCAATTTGCTGCAACGGGACGCTACTATTGTTTTGTTAGGTACTGTAGGATTGCTGTTTTTGATGTTCCTAGCGGGACTGGAAACTAGCCTCGACGACCTCAAACTCAATGCGGACAAAGCTGTCATTTTTGGGCTGGCTACTTTTTCGCTACCGATGATATTGGGGACAGCAGCGATGCTGCTGTTGGGATATAGCTGGCTGGCTGCAATTTTAGTCGCTTCTTGTTTTGCTACGCACACCCTTTTAGCGCTGCCAATTCTCACAAAATTGGGATTGATGCGAACTCAGACTATTACTGCGACTTTGGGCGGGACTTTAATTACGAATGTGTTGGGATTGTTGGTGCTGGCCATTGTTGTCAAAGCTTTCAAAGGAAATCTCACTCTCGATTTTTGGCTGTTTCTAATTCCATCTCTTGCTATCTACACTTTTGGTACTTTGTGGGGAGTTCCCAAAATCGGTCGCTGGTTCTTTAAGAAATTTGGGCACGACGAAAATGCAGAATTTATATTTGTATTGGCAACCCTCTTTCTAGTTTCTTACGCAGCAGAACTAATTGAAATTGAGGCAATTATTGGTGCATTTTTATCGGGGATTGCGATTACTCAAATTATTCCCAAAATGAGTCCCCTGATGAATCGGATTGAGTTTATTGGCAATACGCTGTTTGTGCCGTTTTTTCTGATTTCTGTGGGGATGTTAATTGACCCGCTAATTTTGGTAAAGCAGCCGCAGTCTTTGTTGGTGGCGGCGGTGATGATTTTAGCTGAGGTGGTGAGCAAGTTTTTGGCAGCTTGGATACCGGGGAAATTATTTCGTTTTGAGTTTCCCAGCATTATGGTAATGTTCGGTCTTTCTGTTGCTCAAGCTGCTTCTACTTTGGCGGCGATTACGGTTGCTTTTGAGATTAAATTGGTCGATCGCGTAACGGTGAACGGCATCATTGCCATGATTTTAGTAACTTGTGTCGCTTCTCCTTGGATTGTATCTCGGTGGGGTCAACAAATGCAGCAGCCGGGGTCGAGTTTGCCGGCTGCTACTTCGGGAAAGCATTCCTGGGGAGACCGAGTTTTAGTGCCTGTTGCTAATCCGAATACGGAAGATAATTTGCTGCGTTTGGCTTTGATTTTAGCAAAAACATCTCACGGAACTTTGCTGCCGCTGCATATTTTGTCCGATCGCGGGGAAGCAATTTCACCGGCAGATAAAATGCAGCAAACTCAACTTTTGACGGCTGCGGAAACTGTCGCCCATGCTGCTGCTTGTGCGGTTGAACCGATCGCGAGGATAGATGATGCGATCGATCGCGGAATTCTGCGGAGTGCAACCGAACGCGAGGCTAGTTTAATAGTTTGCGGTTGGAAGGGATTTTCCACGACTCGCGACAATTTTTTTGGCAGCATCATTGACAATGTGGTAAGGCGATCGCCCGTACCCGTACTGATTGCTCGATTTCCCGATCCTCTCCAGAATACAGCCAGAGTTATTTTGGCGGTAACTGACAGCGAGTTGACTCGGTTTGGATTTCAGGAAACCGTGGGTATTGCTAAGAGTTTGGCTGAGGAACTTAAGGCGAGTTTGCAAGTGTTGTTGGTGGCGACACAACGGGAGAAAAGCAACCAAAGTGGGGCGGAGGTGGAAATTCTCTCTGAGATACCAGTAAATCGGGTGCGGGGAAATTTTATCAAGCTAGTTTCGCAGAATTTGTTAGAACACGATTTGCTGATTTTAACAACAATTTCTCAGCAACAGAATATGTGGGAAAAACCAGGAACTCTCAAAGAACCGGAAGCGATCGCCCGGACTCACCAAAATATTTCGATGCTTGTTGTTTATTTTCCTGTATCTTGAGGAATATTTGAACCGCAGATGATGTTATAAATCTGCATTGATCTGCTGTTAAAATTTAATCCTCATCCATCCGATGCAACCGTCCATGAGATAACTAACTCCCGAAGTTTGTAAGTTTCGGGCTGCCGATTAATATCAAATCCGTGGGTACCGACACTATTTATCTCTCTCTTCTCTTCCTGGGCGCCCTCTGCGCCCTCTGCGGTTTAATCATTCAAAAACAACCCGCCTAAAGCCCGGACGATCGCACTTTTCCAAACTAATTTCGATCGCACTCCGATGCAGGCAATTTCTCGGCATCTAGGACAATTTCTCGCTATCTGGGAGAATTTTGAGAATATGGTGATATACCCCCTCTAGTTCAATAAGGTAAAAATGAGCATCAGACCAAATTTCAGATGGTTTTCTTCAGTGGCGAGTGTTTTGGGTTCGATTTCGATCGGCACTTTCAGCGACGCGACATCCTCTGTAAAAGCGGCAGAAACGGTTGTTATCCGCAAAGGTATTTTAGAAACGTCAATATCGGTTGCGGATTTGCGCGAACTCGCAGAAACAGGAAAAGTCCCGGCAAAACTGCAAGCTTATGCCAATCTCTTGTCTGACGAACAGCGGAGTAAAATTTTTCGGGCGCTGCAAGCGAAAATTCCCCTTAATGTAGTCGGCCTGAGCAACTTGCTAAATACGGGGATCGGCACTGGCATCCTGACGGATTTGACTACTGTCATACCCAGGCGCGACGGTGGGGGTGTGGAAGCGCTGCGAGCCGCTCTGGTGCAGGGAGCAAAGGCGCCGGAAGGCTTATCGATATTGAGTTTCATTGAATCTTATCCGAGCTCGCGGGTCGTGGTGGATCTCGATCGAGCTTTCGCAGTTTTGGGAAATATGAACGTAAGTTTTTGGCAAACTCAGCGCTTTATGGCGGCGATCGCACCTCAGTTAGCAGCGGTTAAACCCGCGTTTAAGCTGCCTTTCGATCCAACCCTGCCCGGCCCTAATGTCGTGCAGGTACGGGCGCTAGATTTGAACGATAGCGCCCGCAATCGACCTATTCCAGTTGATGTGTACTGGTCGGAAGCTGCGACAGCCGACAAACCGACGATCGTCTTTTCTCACGGCTTGGGTTCCGTCCGCACGGATTTGCGCTATTTAGCCGAGCATTTGGCGTCTCACGGCTATGTGGTAGCAGCTTTAGAACATCCGGGCAGCAACGAGACGAATACCAATGCTGCGATGGCGGGGAAGTGTCCGTTGCTAGCTCCTCAAGAGTTTTTAGACCGTCCCAAAGATATCAGTTTTGTACTCGACGAACTGACAAAATTGAACCAAACTGATGATAACTTGCAGGGGAAAATTGCGATCGACCGATCGGTAATAATTGGTTATTCCTTTGGAGGCGCTACAGCCTTGTCCGTGGCCGGCGCCGAACTGCAATTGAGCGGACTCAAACAAAGGTGTCAGGGGGATTTGATTGGGTTCAGCTTAGGCGAAGGCATTCAGTGCGCGGCGGCTGGATTGCCCGAAGAACGGTATCAATTGCGAGATGGCAGGATTAAAAGGGCGATCGCCATGAATCCGATCGCATCATTATTATTTGGAGAAACGGGCTTAAGTAAAATTAAGATTCCCACCTTAATAGTAGCATCTTCTGCGGACAAAACAACTCCCGCCTTAGCAGAACAAATTGCCGGCTTTCCGAAAATTCCATCTCCTAAATGGCTAGTTGGTTTTGTAGGAGGAACGCACTTAAGCGTCAAAGATCCGAGTACAACTTTAAACCAAGTTCGCAGACCTAACACAGTAATTAGCGGCGATGAAGTTGTCGGCGACCAAGCTGTTAGCATACGCAATTATATTAAAGCTATAAGTTTAGCCACGGTCGCTCAACTGACAGCAGAAGCTGACAAATATGCAGTTTTTCTTACGCCCGAATACGCGCAATTAGCTTCCACAGCGGCAATCCCGGTGCGGCTCGTAACAGAAATTTCCCCGGAAATTCATACAGTAGTGCAAACTTTTATTCAAGGGAATAAGTAGTGATTAGTGATTAGTGATTAGTCATTAGTCATTAGTCATTAACTAATATGATCTCCGGTCAATTACCCGAAATTAGGTAGGGGCGGGTTCACCAACAATATCTGCCAATAATTGACAATCTCAAAAACCCGCCCCTGCGGGGATATTATGGTCAATCGATCGGACATGATATAATATCAAATCCGGTGACATCGGAATTGATATTACCCACAGTCAGGACACCGGGCCGTGCCGTTTTCCTACAATTAATCGGGCGATGGTTACATCTTTCATCGAAGAAGATTGATGATTTTGGGGTAGGGAAACGGCACGGCCGCGTCCGAGATTGCTGAGGTCTATTTTTCTTCTTAAGCTATTTCTGATATTTTTTGTCCGTGCAAGGGCAAAATATAAGCAACCGCTTTCACAAACTCTACTCCCAAACTGCGATGCCTAAAAAAAATATTATCCCGCTATTGCTGCTGTTTGTAGCCCTGTTTACCCTTTACGGTGACACTTTAACTTTTCTCCCCAAACCTGTAAGAGATACTAGCGTAGCAAGTCGAAAGTTCTTCGTCGGGTTGTGGCCTTCGTGGGTGAAGCCGAAAGATTCAAACAAGCAAAGGGAGAAGGAGATTGAAAACTTGGAAAAAAGTCCTAGTCCCAGTCGATAGTTTTGAGCTACCAGCGAGAAACCCGGTTTCTCTAATAATACCTAGCCATTTTCTTGTAGGTTGGGTTAAGCGAAGCACAGCCAAACAAGACGATTTGAGATTGTAGATTTGAGATTTTTCCTCCAATCTCAAATCGATTAAACTTGAGATTTTAGATTTTCCTCAAAGCAGTAAGGTGTGCAATGCACACCCTACAGATAGAGGTTATGCCTCCAGGACTGTTTTAGATTGGTCTTCCCATCTAAAATCTAAAATCTAAAATTGATTAGGCGTGCTTTTTCAACCAGCTAAACATAGCTCGCAAATCTTTACCAACTTCTTCAATAGGATGTTCTGCTTCCTGACGGCGCATGGAGGTAAAGCCCGGTTTGCCGGCTTGGTTTTCGAGAACGAATTCGCGGGCAAATTGGCCGGATTGAATTTCGCTGAGAATTTTACGCATTTCGGCGCGGGTTTGATCCGTGACGATGCGGGGGCCGCGAGTTAAATCGCCGTATTCTGCGGTATTGGAGATGCTGTCGCGCATTTTGGCGAGGCCTCCTTCTACTATTAAGTCAACGATAAGTTTAACTTCGTGCAAACATTCAAAATAAGCTAATTCCGGTTGGTATCCGGCGTCAACTAAAGTTTCAAATCCAGCTTTAATTAAGGCGCTCAAACCGCCGCACAAAACTACTTGTTCGCCAAAAAGATCCGTTTCTGTTTCTTCGCGGAAAGTGGTTTCCAGGATGCCGGCTCTGGTGCCGCCGATACCTTTAGCATAGGCCATTGCCCGATCGCGCGCTTGACCGGAAGCATCTTGATATACTGCAAACAAACTCGGAACACCTTCCCCTTGTTCGTAAGTCCGTCGCACCAAGTGTCCTGGGCCTTTGGGGGCAACCATTACTACGTCTACATTGGCAGGGGGAACAACTTGGCCGAAGTGAATGTTAAAACCGTGAGCAAATGCTAAAACATTTCCTTCAGAAAGGTTCGGTTCGATTTGTTCTTTGTAAATAGTTTTTTGAACTTCATCAGGCAATAAAATCATGATGAAGTCAGCGGCGGCGGCTGCTTTGTCTACCGGGTGAACTGTTAAACCCGCGTCGGTTGCTTTGGCGGCAGATTTGCTACCGGGATACAAACCGACAACGACATTCATGCCACTGTCTTTGAGGTTAAGCGCGTGGGCGTGTCCTTGGGAACCGTAACCGATGATAGCCACCGTTTTGTTGGCTAAGAGGTCTAGGTTCGCGTCGGTGTCGTAATACATACGGGCCATAGTGCTTGTCTCCTGAGATGCAAATTGGGTGATTGACTGCAAAACTCTCATTTTATCAAGGTAGGGTACTTTTTTTACAGAATTTTTTTTATTAAGATTTGAGCGGGGGAAAATAAAGGGATCTCGCGCTGAATTTAGCGGGGTTGGTGGCGGAGTCTGCGATCGTCAAATATAATTGTCAATAGCGTGCTGTGCATTTGAAAAAACCTCACATCTTGCACGATTCTCAAGAACAGGCTGGACGGCCTGTTCCACAAAGAGTAAATTTTTTTGTGGAACAGGCCGTCCAGCCTGTTCATAAAAAGCTTATTGAGAATGGTGCAGCATATCAGAAAAACAAAACTAACTAACTTTATTCAGATGAAAATAAAAGCAATCCATCATGTGGCGATTATTTGCTCGGATTACGCAGTGTCGAAAAAATTCTATGTAGAAGTATTGGGATGTTCCATTATCAAAGAAACTTTCCGAACCGAGAGGAATTCTTACAAACTAGATTTGCGAGTCGGAAACGGCGACACCATCGAGCTTTTCTCATTTACCCATCCTCCTGAAAGAGTTAACAATCCTGAAGCTTGCGGTTTGAGACATTTAGCTTTTGCAGTGGAGGACATAGAAGCATCCGTTGCTTACTTAAAATCCCAACAAGTAGAAGTAGAAAACATTCGCCTTGACGAGATTACACAAAAACGGTTTACATTTTTCAGAGATCCCGACAACTTACCCTTAGAAATCTATGAAATTTAAGGAGTATCCCAATTTTGTAAAGTCGATCTTAAGTCAATAGGTGGGGTGTGCATTGCCCTAAAAACTGCATGATTCATTCCCAATCTAAAATCTAAAATCTAAAATCTAAAATTGTATAATGGACTCTATCATCAGAAACACAATCACGCTCGGATTGCCGGCTTTAATGCTATTTATAGCTATAGCAGCTACAGGGAAAACAGGTGATGCAGCCGTTTGGTCGGGTTTGGTCAAAGTCGGCGGTTCCTTTGGTATGCTGATCGGTTTAGGTGTGTTGGTATTTGTAGGATTTATTGCCAATTATTTTAGTTATTTTGTGGTAGATAGCTTGCTGGTGAGGTTTTATCAAAAACGGCGAGTGTTGGAACAGCCAGAACAACTGGTAACAGAAATTGATAAATTGCCGATTACCAACGACCTCAAAATTAAGCTGAAATGGGCGGTGATGCACAGCAATCCCAACAAAAACCTTAGCTTGAAGCACATAATTTTAAAATGGTTTATTATCGCAGCAACTGTAAATGCCGTATTGTCAATAGTCGGTTATTTGGGAGAATTCAACATTTTTTTTGAATTGAGTTCTCATTTTAAACTACAATATCTGCTGGTTGGTTTCTCTACTTTTATATTCTTCGCTCTCGTGCGCTCAAAAAAAAAATGGCTGCTGGTGAGCGCATTTTGCATTATCATTAATTTGGCGGAAATTGTTCCTTGGTATTTTCCAGCGCCAGCAGTTGCCGGAGCAAATCCCGGACACAACTTGCGGATTTTGCATTCAAATGTTTTAAGGGCTAATCGGCGATATTCTGAGGTGATATCGCTGGTTAAAGCAGAACAACCTGATATCGCGGTTTTTGTAGAAGTCAACTCATCTTGGGCAAAACAGTTATCAGTTTTAAGCGAGATTTTTCCTTACTCTTCTACCCAGCAAGAATCTGAGAGATTTGGCAGTGCAATATACAGCAAGCTGCCTTTAGAAAATTCTTCGGTTCAAGCCTTTTCAAAGCGAAGAAAGAGCTTGTCGGCGGATGTTAAATTTCAAGGTAAAATCATTTCTCTGATTCTTGCTCATCCGACTGTGCCAGTCAAACAGGAGAGTTTTATCAATCGCAACCAACAGCTAGCAGGCATCGGCGAGTATGCAGCCCAAGTAAAAAATCCGCTGATTGTGGTTGGAGATTTAAATACCACAATGTGGTCGCCATTCTACAAAAATATGGTAAAAACCGCAAACCTGCGAAATGCGCGATCGGGCTTTGGCATTTTACCGACTTGGCCGACTTTTATGCCGCTGGCTTATATTCCGATCGATCACTTTCTAGTCAGCAAAGAAATTGGTGTTTTGAAGATTCGTACTGGCCGCAATGTCGGTTCGGATCATTTGCCGTTAATTACAGATTTGGTCATTTGAAGGAAGTTAAAGCAGTGACTGATTAGAACTCCGATGTTTCATTATTTTTAGGAACGGGCAAGATGCCCGTTCCACAATAAAACTGAATTGTTGTGGAACAGGCCGGAAAGCCTGTTTTTCCCACAATAAAACTGAATTTTTGAAGAACAGGCCGGAAAGCCTGTTCTTCCCACAATAAAACTGAATTTTTGTGGAACAGGCATCTTGCCTGTTATTGATGATTTGATAGTGCCATGAAAGTAATATAAAATCTCAAATCATATAACTTTTGTTCTCTCCAATTGTGCTTCTAAGTTATCGATTAAATTATTTACTAACTGTAACTGGTACTGTTGAAAATTCATATTTAATGGCTCTTTGCTGTCTTGAAAACAGATAACTTTTCCGGCGATTTCCTTGTAGTGTTGCAGCATGGAAAAAGTATCGGTACTGAAGCGAGCGAGATAGTTTTTAGCAGCCTCGCTGCAAATTTCCGTTACTTGATTTAGATAAGCTTCTGACGATTCAGGCGGCTTTTCATACCCTGTTCTTTTATTCAAAATATAGCTAGCACCGCCGACTACTGCGGCTCCCACGGGCCCGCCCAATAGCCAACCTAAGCCTGTGGCGATCGCCACAGGAGTCACTTCGCCCTCGATCGACTTTTGAGCTGGAGGTGGCGGCGGCTCCGGTAAACTGACTTGCGGGGATGGAGGAAAGGAAATCAAAAGTGCGATCGGCTGTTCTTTCTCAAAGAATTCGCAAGCTTTATTTACCCATTCTGCGATGGTTTGCTGCTGATGTAAGACCTCTCGCTCAAATTTTAGCTTCCAGGCGTCAAAACTTCCTTCCTGGAGCGACAGCGCCATTTCCGATTGATACCGCTGCAAAAGTGTGGGTTGGTAAAGCCAAATCTCGAAGTCGGAAACGCTGGCTTGAAAGCCTTTTGATATCAGTTTTTCGGCTTTTTGTTTAATTTCAATTTTGTCTTTGTGCTTCTTTTGAGCTGCGGCTATTTCTGCGGTGACAGTTTCAGCTTTGGCTCGGAGAGAGTGGCAAATTTTAGTAGCTATAGCTTCAATTCTGGGCAACTTAACTGCTAGTTGTTCCTGTTGAGCTGCCACAATACTTTGCAAAGCCGATTCAAAGCTGGCAATTCCTGTAGTTTGGGCGGCCGCCACATCTCCTTTCAGCCTCGCCCTCAAAGCCGGCAAAGCATCGACGCGGTAGATATTGCTGATATTGTTCGGCAAGTTCGAGCGAAAACTTTCGGCAACAAACAACAAGCGATTGTAAACTTGTTTTTGGTCGTCTGGTTCGAGTAGATTGAGAAAATTGGCAACAAAGACGACAGTGTTGATGTTGCGATCGCTCAACCAATCTCTCAAGTTCTCCCGTTCCCCTAAAGTCATCAATTTGCGAGCATCTAAAACCTGCACAACTAAATCAGCCGTTAGCAATTTATCTCTGACTAAATTATCCTGTTCTTCCCGGTCATTGGTTCCCGGCAAATCCAGCAATTCCACACCGGTTTGCAGGAATGGATGGGGACAGTAAACATTCACTGCCGCCACATCATCCCGCATTTGTTTCGCGTCGTCAAGGATGGCGTAGCGTTTCAACACATCAGTCCCCCGTTCGCTAATTTCCCTGCCGTCTTTCAGGGTAATTTTTGCGTGCAATTCCTCGCCGTAGTTGACATAAATGGCAGCACCTGTAGTCGGCACAAGGTCGATCGGCAAAGCACGATTTCCAAGCATTGCATTCAGCAAAGTTGACTTGCCGTAGTTAAACGGGCCAAAGACAGCAATTTGAAAAGTTGGTTTGGCGAGATAGTCGCAGATTGAGGTAGTATCTCGATACAGTTGGGAGTTTTTTTCAAGTTCGAGAATACCGAGTGCTGATTTGAGATTGTCGGTCAGGTATTGATAAATTTCGGGTTGTTGCATTGTTGTTTTATTTCATTTAGCGGATGCTAGGAAAGCTTGATATAGCGATTCAATACTCTGCGACTCGGCAGAAACATCAGCCTCCAATTTTTTCAACCGCTGCGATTCAGCCTGAAAATTAATCTCGCGAGATTCCTTTTGTTCCAGCAAATTATCTAACTCTGATTTCCGAGAAGTAATATCAGCATTCATGCGATCGCCCACTTCCCGCCCGTAAACATCAAAACACTCTTTCACAGCATCGTGAATCGGCTGCCACTGCTCTTGAGCCACCTGCGGCAGATATTTCACTAGCTCTTTTTTCGCCGCTTTCACCAACTGTTTGTGCGCTCCGTCTGCTTGCAAAACCCCAACACCCATCCCCAATAAAGCCAAGTACAGCGGCCCCAAAACAATCCCCGTCAAACTAGCAAGAATCGTACTGACGCTCAACACAGTGATTAAGTTGAGCAGGATATTTTTCCAATCAAAACCCGCTCCTGCCATTGCTACACCTGCCAGATTTCCAGTCGTTAACGAGAACAATCCCATCGCCCATTTTGCCCAACCTGGCGAGTTATCTTCGTTCGAGTTGCTGACTGCTGCTGGTATCTTTTGTCCCGTCAGTTTTTCGGTAATTTTTTCAGTCACTTTCGTGTAAGATGCTCCGTAATTTGCGGCACTTTTCGATAGCTGCGAAAATGCTGAATTCATTTCTTGTTCGGCCGTGAGAGTCCAAGCTGCTAGTTTGTCATTGATGTACTGCTCGAATGCTCGTTTGAGCGATGCTTCAAAAGCTTCTCGCTTGCCTTGGCTGAAGAAATCCAGAAATCTCAGTTCCGGTTGATACCGTAAGAAATCTGTTTCAAAGGTATTTTCTAAGTTAAGAACGTAGGCGCGGAAAGAATCTGCGATCGCCCGTGATTTACTATCTCTAACTTCGATAATTTCTTGTTGAAATTCATCGCGAATCTGAGTCAGCTTTTTAAACTCCGGCTCAACTGAATTAATCTTTTCCTTCAACTCATTGACATCGCGATCGAGTAATGGTAATCTGCGCCCAACAGCTTCGCGGACACGAGCAGAGATTTGACGCGCCAAAGTCCTCGCCGGACGCAATTCCGAAATCGCCCTTTCCTGCGTCAAAAACGTATTCAGTGCCGCCATAAACTCGGGAAAACCAGTTCCAGCCAAATTCGCATCCGGGTTTTTCATCCGCAACCTGAGCGCCTTAATTGAGGTAATTGCAAACACTCGCTCGTCGTAAATGTCGTGGCCTTCTGTTAAACAATATTCAGCCAAATTAGCTTGAAAAACCCGCCGCAGTTTCCCTTCTGCTTCTGCTAATTCTTCAGGATCATCCGGGTCTATCAAACTTTCCCGCACCTGATCCCAAGCATTTATCAGGAAGAAAATGCTCAATCCGCGATTTTTGATGTAATTTTCTAGATAGCGTCTTTCGCCCATTGTGCAAGGCTGAGTTGCCCTGAGCACAAACAAAATAGCGTGGCAGTTGTTGATGTAACCGAGAGATAATTCATTGCGGGCTTCTGTATCGTTAAGTCCGGGACTGTCTACTATTTCTATGCCTTTTTCTAGCAAAGGTAAGGGATATTCTACTACGGCGCAATCGATATCTGGAAATGCTGGTTTCTTTTCTTCTTCTAAGCGTTTTGCCTCAGCGGGGTCAATTGTGTAGTTCTGTTTAAAACTTTTAAAATCTAGCTGTTTTGGGCTTTTGCCGTCATTGAAATAAACGGTGACTTTTTTTTCTGAACCATAGCGCAAAATCGTCAGCAAAGCTGTACAGGGATTTACATCGCTGGGCAGTAAGTTTTCGCCGATTAACGCATTGAGAAAAGTGCTTTTACCGCGTTTCATGTCGCCTAGCACTAGCAGCCGAAAGACTCCTTGGCGCAAGTTTTTACTGGCGACATCAATGTCGGCGTTGTCTGTTTCTAAACCGAGTTTTCCCGATGCTTCTCCTCCTGCTAATTCTGATTGGTTGATGGCTGTGGCGATGTTGCTGAGGCGAGTGGCAATTTCTCGGCGCACGGCGGCTACTCGCTCTAAATCGTTGAGAAAGTTGCTAGTTTCTACTTTAAGGTTCATGGCTGTTTTCTGATAGTTTCCTGCTTGAGCTTTTCAACTTTTGTCTTCTTCAATAAACATTTTGTAAGCGATCCAAGCAATGCCTCCCACTATCAGCGCGGCTGCCAGCCAAGATGCTATGCGAACTGCAACGATAACAGCAATGACAATGCCTGTAAATTGAGCGGCTGCTATAATTTTTCTGCGCCACTGTTTGAGTTTGCCGTTAACTTGGCTGTCTGGTTCTTGGTACTTGCTTGTTAGATGTTCTGGCACGGAGCGGTCGATTTCGGATTCTAGTTCGCGGAGCCGAATTTCTTGTTCTCGCTTCCGCAGTTCTTGTTCTTTGCGCCGGAGTTCTCGGGATTTGTTGTCAGGAGAATTCATAAATTTTAGCCTGTTTTCCGCTGGAAAAATGTGTTATTTATTGTCAATGTTGCGGATCGATAAGTTCTCTACGACTGTAACTCACATTTTCCCGCCTGTCGAGAAATGTTAAGAAAATTTAAAAAGGGCGAGGGACTAATTAAGCCGATCGCCCTACGCCCTAGATTAGCCGCTGCAAATCCTCAATACCCTTCGGGCCCGATAGTAGTGCGATCGCACTCGGCTTCCGACAAATCAACCAAGCGCGATCGAAATAAGTTGCAGCCCGCTAATTGAGCTTGGCTTAACTTTGCTTTCTCCAAGTTAGCTCGGCTCAAATCCGCATATCTCAAATCGGCCTTAGTCAAATCTGCATTGTACAAATCGGCACCTTGCAAATTGGCTTTCTGCAAATTAGCACCTTGCAAATTGGCGTGACGCAAATTTGCTCTTGATAAGTTGGCTCTTGATAAAGTTGCTTCCGACAAGTTAGCTTGATAAAGTTGAATGTCGCCCAATTCAGCATCTTGCAAATCAGTTTTATAAAGATTGGCTTGAGTCAAATTTCCGTAGGGCAAATAAGCTCGCCTCAGAACGCTACCAGAAAGATTTATTTCTGTCAAATCTGCTTGAAACAAGTTATGTTCACTTAAGTCAACGGCGTTAAAGTTTCGCTGGCCATCAGCATACTGAGCAAGCAATTCCTCAGCGCTTAGCTTTTGCATTTTCATTCCTCATGACGACAGCTACTGCAGCCAATCCATAACAGTAATTAATGGTTATTATTCTGCGTATTTATACTTAGGCATATTCTTATGTTAAGCTTGTGTAACAACAGTCGCATTTTTTCTAAGATTTTTTTTATATTTGTAAATTTCTGCCTTGCTCAACCAGTAAGCGGTTAGTAATGTCAAGATCGATCGAGAAACCAAAGCCAATCCTCTACTGAAATATGCCAGAACTTCCTCTCTCCATTGCTCAGCACTACCACGAACGGACAAAATACGACCCTGAAACCATTGCTGCTAAAAGTAAACAGCTAGATTGGACAGAGCAACCTGTGCCTTTCAAAGAATATAAAATTGGAGCGTATTTTGACCTCAAGCCTTATCTAAAAGACCCCTCGGAGGATGCCGATGCCGATCCCGATGCCGCTTGGTGGCATCGGTTATCTAGCTTGTTGCTGTGCAGCTACGGGTTGACGGCGAAAGTGCAGACGGTAGACGACAGCTACCTGTATTTGCGATCCGCACCGTCGGCGGGTGGACTCTACCCAGCAGAGGTTTATTTAATCTCCCGTGGCACTGCCCAGTTGCCGGCCGGACTCTACAATTATCAGTGCAGAACTCATTCACTTGTTCATTTTTGGGACAGTCAAGTTTGGCCGACTTTGCAAGCAGCTTGTTTCCAGTCGCCAGCGCTAGAAAATACCCAATTGGCGATCGCCATTACCACTGTTTTTTTCCGTTCTTCTTGGCGTTACGAAGACCGAGCTTATCGGCGAATTTTTCTAGACACTGGCCATTTATTGAGCAATATCGAGTTAGCTTGCGCCGTCAACGATTACCGACCTCACCTGATTGGAGGATTCGCCGACGAAGCTGTCAATGAATTACTGTACATCGACTCGGAGCAAGAAGGAGCGATTTGTGTACTTGCTTTAGCCGACTTGCTAGATATTGACCAAAACTTGCCTAAATTTAAAACCGCTTTGCCCGGAAATACCACGACAGATTACCCAAAAATTTCCGAAGGTCAACTGTTAAAATACCTCCACAAAGCCACGCATTTAGAATCAGACCCTACCGGATCAGACGGCTGGAAAGTTGATGAAAGTGAAGGGGTACTAGAGGATAAATACAACTTTCCATTTTGTACTAAAGTTTCGACGGTCACTCCTTCGATTCCTTGGGGAGTGAACCTGGAAACTTTAGAAAACACTATGCTCAAAAGGCGTTCGACCCGTGCTTATACAGGTGCTTCTTTGAGCTTGGGCGAACTGCTAGCTATGCTGGATTTTACTTACCAGCCGCAGCACTATATCGACCAAGGATTAGACGGTTATCCAGACTATTTCGATCTAAGTTTGATCGAGACTTTTATTGCTGTTTCGGGAGTGCATGGGTTAGAAGAAGGCTGTTACTATTACGCTCCGAAAGCTCAAGAATTGCGGCAAATTCGGTTTAAAAATTTCCGCAGGGAACTGCATTTTTTGTGTTTGGGGCAAGACTTGGGCAGAGATGCGGGGGCGCTGTTGTTTCATACGGCGGATTTGAACAGGGCTGTAGCAAAATATGGCGATCGAGTTTACCGCTATTTGCACATGGACGCGGGTCATTTGGGCCAGCGGTTGAATTTAGCAGCTATGCAACTGCGTTTGGGTGTCAGCGGTATCGGGGGCTTTTTTGACGATCGTGTCAATGACGTTCTCGGTATTCCTGCGGGTGAGGCTGTGCTTTATATTACAAGTCTCGGAAGACCTCGATCGTGACAATAAGTTAGTTGTTATTTGTCAGTAGTATTGCTTCACTAAGCCCAGGCGCATCTAAATTTTACAGTCAAGTTTGATGAAATTAACATCTTAAACCATTCTCCAGAACAGGCAAGATGCCTGTTCCACAAAGAGTGAAATTCGGTGTTTCACTCTTAGTGAAATTATTGTGGAGTGGGCGTCC
>NZ_JAUBTU010000016.1:43169-75476 GCF_036705085.1 Microcoleus sp. B6-A1 | reverse complement strand
CGCCCGCCCTAAAAATACAACAGAACAGGCAAGATGCCTGTTCCACAAAGAGTGAAATTCGGGGTTTCAAAAAGAGTGAAATTATTGTAGGGAGTAGGGGTTGGGCGTCCCGCCCGCCCTAAAAATACAACAGAACAGGCAAGATGCCTGTTCCACAAAGAGTGAAATTCGGGGTTTCAAAAAGAGTAAAATTCTTGTGGGTTGGGCGTCCCGCCCGCCCTAAAAATACAACTTAAATGCGAGACAGCTTACCTATTTAATTTACTCTTTTCCTATTGCTATTTGCCAATGCAAAACCTGCTAAATATTCTGTCGAGCACTGATTCTGTCACTTCTTCCCCCGTCACTTCCCCCAATGCTTGAATTGCACCGCGTAAATCTATTGTCCAGAAATCTAAAGGCAATTTGTTGCTAATAGTATCCGTGCATTGTTCCAGAGAAATTTTAGCTTTAGTTAAGGCCGCTGCTTGTCGCTGGTTGATTGCTAAGTCTGAGTTGGCTGCTTGCAAATTTCCCCCGGTGACGGCATCTAAAATTGCTGTTTCTAAGTCTTCTATGCCTCGATCGAGGGCGGCGGCTGCGGTAACTATACGGTGAATTTCAGAGGAAAAAGGTAGTTCGGGGAGGGTTTTTACTAAGTCGATTTTGTTGATAATTATAATTAGCTGGCGGTGGTTTACTTGTTCGTAAATTTCCGAATCTTCTTCTGTCCAACCAGATTCCGCGTCAATTGTCAACAACACTAAATCGGCTTGTTTTGCTGCGGCGCGCGATCGCTCAACGCCAATTTTTTCTACCTTGTCCTCGGTTTCTCGAATGCCCGCAGTATCAAGAACCTGCACTGGAATTCCCCCGACAACTAGCTGCGATTCTACCACATCCCGCGTCGTACCGGGCAAATCCGTGACGATCGCCCGATCGCTCTTACTCCAAGCATTCAACAAACTCGATTTTCCCACATTCGGCCGCCCAACAATCGCTACTTTCAAACCAGTTCTCAACAATTCTCCACGATCTGCGGTTGCCAAAATTGTTGACAATTCCTCCAAAACATTATTTATTTCCAAAGAAGTTTTAGCTTCATCTAAAGGCGGCAAATCTTCCTCAAAATCAATTCTCGCCTCAATTTCTGCCAGCACGTCCAAACAAGTTGTTCTCAATTTGCGAATTGGCTGCGCTAATTTTCCTTGCAAACCAGCTAAAGCACTTTGTGCAGCAGCGGGCGATTTTGCTCCCACCAAATCTGCAATACTTTCAGCTTGAGTTAAATCGAGCCTCCCGTTCAAAAAAGCCCGCAGCGAAAACTCTCCCGGCTGCGCCAATCTCGCCCCATGTTCCAAACACAACTGCAAGACTTGCTGCACGGCCATGATACCGCCGTGACAGTGAAATTCCACCACATCTTCGCGAGTAAAAGAACGCGGTGCTTTCATGATTAGCAGCAAAGCTTCATCGACTAATTCTTGAGTTTTGGGGCGGCGGATGTGGCCGTAAAGAATGCGGTGAGACTCCCAAATTTGCCGTCCTGGGGCGCAAAACAGAGTTTCGGCAATTTTTAAGGCTGCGGAACCGGAAACTCGCACAATGCCGACGCTGCCTTGTTGGGGAACTATGGCAGTGGCGATCGCTGCGATCGTTCCTCCTTTTGTTAGTGATTCAGACATTTTTAATTGCTCTATAGTTTAATAATTATCTCGATCGCCCTATCTGCAATGCCTCGAACATATAGGCATTTAATTGCTGTATATAGAGATTTCCTAATTCACCCAATCGTCTAATAATTAATCTGCGTTGGAGGGTAGCTATTCGAGTTACTCTAACTTTAGATGATACTCGCAATCCCGTTGCCGAAAATTCTATATCTTCCACATTTAAAGCAAACTCTTCATTACTCAAACGGCTAACATTTTGAGACGAAATAAAGCAAACAGTAACTTCATCAGGATTTGAGATAGCACATAGCACTAAAGCCGGACGCAATTTCATCTGACTCAAATCAGTAAATGGAAATTCGACTAATACAATATCTCCTTTTTTTAGTGTCACGCAATAGGTTCTCCATCTTCTATTGTGTAAATATCAGGTTCGTCATGCAAAAAGTCAAAACAGCCACCACTTTGATCGAGCTGCATAAGTTCCTGAGTCGAAGGGTACGGGATCTTTTCTAGTAATTTGTCCGTAATCGCTAATTGTTCGTCTGCGGAGAGAGATAAGATAACTTGAATTAGGGAGTCAACGAGTTGTACGTTCATTTTAAGTCATCTGTTGCTCGGTTACTAAATTATACTATAAGTTCACGCTTTGCATCTACAGTCAACCGATACGGGCAGCAGACTGGGACTAATCTTAATGCTATAGTCCTCGACGCAGAAATTGTTTTTTTTACGGAAATACTGCATCCCGGCTTTTAACACTGCGTCCTGGACTGCTCAAATTCAGACAAGGCTCAAAGTTTGGGCGATCGCCTTTAAATTGCCAGCACCTGTAGTCCTACTACTGGCGATTTCTTCGGCGGCTTGGCACACCGGAATCAATAGCTAAAAGTTTGACACCACAGTGAGCTATTCTGATTTCATGCAATAATGGAACATTGACAGGGTAGAGGGCAAAGCATGATTGGTCAACTCCTAGACAGACGTTACCGCATCATTAAAGTCACAGACTCAAGTGAGGTGGGAAAAACTTATCTAGCAGCAGATACTCACCGTCCCGGGTATCCGCAATGCACGGTTAGAGAAATGCGGCTACCCGGCACAAGTTCGCAAACTCCAGAATTAGTCAAAGTTATATTTCAAAGAAACGCAGAAATAATTGAAAAATTGGGTAAACACGACAAAATTCCCGAATTATTGGCGTATTTTGAGGAAAATCAAAGTTTATACTTAATAGAAGAATTTATTGCCGGCTCACCTTTAAGTCAAGAACTAATACCCGGTGAACCTTGGGATGAAGACCAAGTAATTGGTCTGCTATCAGAAATATTAGAAATTTTGGTGTTCATACACGACAAAGGTTTCATTCACCGCAGAATTCAACCAGACAGAGCGATCCGGCGCGAGTCAGACGGCAAATTTGTATTGGTAGACTTTAGCTTAGACAAAGAAATTAACCCGGAACTTGCTAACTGTCATTTGTTGTCGCAAACTTCCCCGAACTCTGTTAAACGCCATGAGGCAAAAAAACAGGATTTGGGGGCCCAGGAGTTATACGTGCCGATCGAGCAATTGAGCGGCAACCCCCGTTACAATAGCGACATCTACGCTCTAGGTACGATCGCCCAGCTTGCCGTCACGGGACTCTCACCCAACGAACTGAGTGCCTTAAAAAACAACAAAAACGAAATTCCCTGGCGAAACCGGGCAACTTGTTCGGCCGCCCTAGCAGATATTATCGATCGAATGGTGCGCCCTGACTGTGAGGAACGTTATCAGGAGGCCGCCGAAGTTTTAGCAGACCTCAAACAAATCGCCGTAAAATTGGAGGTTGAGCCGCCGCCAGCCACAATCATCACGCACGCTATGAGTCAACCGCTAAGACAAAGCCAAACCAAACTGCTGCTGTTGGCTGCAACAGCGGCAGCTTTAATCTTGACGGCAGTGATAATTTACTTTTGGCAGAGTCAAAGTCCGGCGAGGTCAAAAGAATTGTTAGCCCGCGGCGTTACCAAGGCGCAGCAAGGTGACACAACAGGCGCGATCGCCGATTATACTCAAGCGATCGCCCTGAATGCCAGCGATGCGGAAACTTACTACAAGCGGGCAAACGCTCGCTACGACATGGGCGCAACCGAGGAAGCAATACAGGATTACACGCAAGCAATTAAAGTCAATCCTAGCCACACCAAAGCTCTCTACAATCGAGGTATGGCCCGCCTCGACATCGGGGACAAGCGGGGGGCCGTGGAAGATTTCACCCAAGTAGTGCGACTCAATCCCAGCGACGGTGAGGCCTACTCTCAGCGGGGTTTAGCTTACTACGAGTTGGGCGACTACCGCACAGCAATAGAAGACTACACTCAAGCAATTAGGCTCAGTCCCAACGATGCTACAGCTTACAGCAATCGGGGTTTAGCTCGATCGGCTGCAGGCGACAAAACAGGAGCAATGGCAGATTTTACTCAAGCCCTGCAAATTAGCCCCAAACAAGCTGGCGTTTACTACAGTCGTGGTCGAGCGAGATTTAATCTGGCAGATTATCAAGGAGCGATGGAAGATTATACTAAGGCGATCGAATTACAACCAGATCTCGCCGATGCTTATACCAATCGGTGCAGCGCTTACTTGAATTTGGCCACCTACGACAAAGCGATTGCAGATTGCACCGAAGGAATTCGCCTCGATCCAAAAGATGAAGCAGCTTACAACAACCGCTGCATTGCTTATCTGAATTTAAAACAATTTCAAAAGGCCAGCGAAGATTGCAGTTTGACGATCGGACTTAACGGCAACAATCCCAAAGCATACAGCAATCGAGGATTAGCTCGATCGGCTTCGGGAGACAAGCAGGGAGCTGTGGAAGATTTTACTCAAGCAATTCGACTCAATCCCAGCGATGCCGTAGCTTACAGCAATCGCGGTACTATTTACTCAGAACTAAAAAATTACCCTTTAGCAGTTGAGGATTTCGCTCACTCGCTGCGGCTCAACCCCAACAATGCTAGCGCTTTTTACAGCCGAGGCCTCGTCCGTCGCCAACTCAAAGACCGTGCCGGGGCGATCGAGGATTTTCAGAAAGCTGCAACCCTCTTTCTAGAACAAGGAAGAGCCGATGGTTTCCAAAACGCACAAGCACAAATCAACGACCCTAAATAAACTATTAGTTTCCATTCAGATGTTAAAAAAAGAAGAAAAAAGGAAGAAGGAAGAAGGAAGAAGGAAGAAAGAAGAAGACCCAATTACCAATTCCCACTTACCAACTTCTCGTTACCAACTCCCCGTTACCAATTCCAAATTACCACCTCCCCGTTACCAATTCTCACTTATAGATATGAACATGGTTGGTCAACTTTTAGACAGGCGTTATCGCGTAGTGCAAATTCTCAGCTCGGGTGCTTTCGGACAAACTTATTTAGCTGTCGATACTCGTCGCCCTGGCCACCCTCAATGTGTAGTCAAACAACTGCGCCCTCCCAGCAACACTTCCACAGTTCTCAAAACAGCTTACCGCTTATTTAAACAAGAAGCAGAAATATTAGAAAAGCTGGGAAAACACGATCAAATTCCATTTTTACTCGCTTATTTTGAAGAAGCCAATCAATTCTACCTCGTCGAAGAGTTTGTGCCCGGACACGCCCTAAATAGGGAAATTGTGGCCGGTCAACCTTGGCGGGAAGAACGAGTGCTGGATCTGTTGGAAGAAGTGTTACAAGTTCTCGCCTTCGTACACTCTCAGGGAGTGATTCACCGCGATGTTAATCCCTCCAACTTAATCCGCCGCAAACCAGACGGCAAATTAGTTTTAATTGACTTCGGTTCGGTTAAAGAAGTTGCGAGTCACGTCAGCGAGTACGATACAGAATTTCCGCGCACCATTGCTACTGGAACTCCGGCTTATATGCCGATCGAACAATTTCAAGGAAACCCGCAATTTAGCAGCGACCTCTATGCAGTCGGGATGATGGCAGTCCAAGCTATCACTGGTTTACCCGGTACGGATTTGCCAAAATTGCAAGATCCGAGTCCTTCTCATACGGGGGAAATTGTTTGGCGAAACCGAGCTCAATGTTCTGTGGGATTAGCCAATATAATTGATAAAATGGTCTGTCACCAATTTGCCAAGCGCTATCAATCTGCGGATGAAGTTTTGCTAGCTCTGAGCAAGTTGAGGCACCGCCAAGAACCGGGGAATCCGGCTCACAAGAAAAGTATGGCTCCCACCTTAGTTTCTTCTGATCGTTTTTCGTCACGTTTGGGAAGTCGATTTTGGTTGATGATTTTGGCGGGGTTCGGGGCGGCGATAGTTCTGCTATTTCTGTTTAGTTATTGGAGCCGCCCGAATCCGATTAAAGCTAAGGAATATTACGAACAGGGAGTGGAAAAGTCTCGCAATCAAGAGGCGGCGGCCGCTTTGCAGGCTTTTAATAAGTCAATTCAATTGAATCCTAAAAATGCCGAGAGTTTTTACCAGCGCGGTAATGCTAATTATGATTTACAAAAGTATCAAGAAGCAATTGCGGATTATTCTCAGGCGATCGCTCTCAATCCTAAATATTTTCAGGCTTATTTTAACCGCGGGCTAGCCCGTCACGATTTTAACGACAAGGGCGGGGCGATTGAGGATTACACTCAAGCTTTGAATCTCCAGCCCAATGATGCTGATACATATTATGAAAGAGGAGTTGCTTATTTAGAACTGCAAGATTACAAGGCGGCTATTCAGGATTTTAACGAAGTAATTCGGTTGCAGCCGAACCTTGTGAAAGCTTATCATTCGCGGGGATTGGCTCGCGCTGGGAGTGGCGATTTGCAGGGGGGGATTGGAGATTATACTGAGGCAATTAAACTTGATGCTAAGAATGTTGATGCTTTCTACAGTCGGGGGAGAGCTCGCTTTCACCTAGGAGATTATCAGGGAGCTTTGGCGGATTATTCTCAGGTAATTGCGATCGATCCCAAGAGTGGAGATGCTTACGCTAATCGTTGTAGCACGCAGTTGAATTTGGGAGCGCATCAAGCGGCAATTGACGATTGCACTCAGGCAATTTCGCTGAGCGATGAGGATGGGGTTCCTTACAACAATCGCTGCATTGCTTATTTAAATTTGAAGGATTATCCGAAAGCAATTGCCGATTGCACTCAAGCCCTGACAGTGAATCCGAATGATTTTAATGCTTTTAACAATCGTGGTTTAGCTCGCAGCGCGGGGGGTGACGCCCAGGGGGCGATCGCAGATTTTACAGCAGCAATCGGGTTCAATCCCAACAATGCTGAAGCTTACGCCAATCGGGCTAAGATTTATCAAGAGTTAAAGAATTACAATAGTGCGATCGCAGATTACGTGCAAGCTATTCGGATCAGTCCGAATTATGCTGCTGCTTACTACGGTAGAGGCATGGTTCGCCGCTCCTTGGGAGACAAAGCAGGAGCAATTAGCGATTTTGAAAAAGCAGGCAAAATGTTTCTCGATCAAGGACTTACGGGCGGTTACAAAGATGCACAATTTGAGATTGAAAAGCTGAAGTAGTCAATCGATTTTAGATTTTAGATTTTAGATTTTAGATTAAAGAATTGAAGCATTGACCCCCCGAATTTATTCGTGGGGCAAGTTTCATCGGATACAGGTTTTTTATTTCTCCGTCCTGAGTCTGCGAAGGCATGAATCCGGGGGCTTGTATCCTGGATGCTTTCGGTCATTAGTCATTAGTGATTATTTCTCGATGTTATATTTTTATCGATCAATATTTTATAATCTCAGATGGCGTAAGGGCTGGTTTACCTTAATATTTAATACCAACAGAAAATGCAGGTAGACCAGCCCTTACGCGCTATTAATGCTAGCTATTATCAATTTTCTGGGTCTTGAAGTCGTTTAACCAATTCATAAAACGGTTCCCAATTATCCTCAATAGCAATGGCTTCCCAAACAGCCTCAATCGTCGGTCTCAACAGCGATTGTTCGGGATTGTGCCGGAGCAAACAGTCCGCCATTTTGTCCATATCATCCGCAGACAAACTTTGCAAAACGTGATAATAAAACTGTCGCCAAGGTGCTATCAAGTCTGCCGGTTCCGCCTCAGCAAAAATTAGACTAGCATCATCTCGCCAAGTGCGATCAAACTGTCTTCGCAGTTGAAAAAAGAAATCGTGATACTCAACTTGAGACTCCGCCAGCATTTTAATTGTCACCTTCAACAACTCATCTCCCTCCGCCTCTGGCAAATCCTCAAATCCCAATCTATTGAGCATCAACCGCCGATAAGCTGCATTATAATAATCGCCAAACTTTGCCAAACCCGCATCCAGATCAGCTTGAGGAATCGCCGCTGCTAGCGGTTGCTGAAGCTTCTCTAAATTGTCCCTACAAATCAACGGTTGATTGCCGTAACAATAAAGACCCGAATAGTCAAAATAAGCTGCGGTAAATTGCGGCTTGTAAGTTGGGATAAAAGCGAAAGGCCCGTAATCGAAACTTTCTCCTGTAATTGACATATTATCAGTATTAAGCACGGCCTGGCAAAATCCTGCTGCCATCCACTGAGCGACTAATTCAGCTACTCGCTTGACTAAATCTGCATAAAATAGCGCATATTTTTCGGCAGGCGAAACCCCGGCATTACTTGCTTCTAAATGCAGTTGTGGATAGTAATATTCAATAACAAAATCTAAAAGTTTTTTAGTTAAATCCGGGCGGCGGATATAGTGCAATCTTTCAAAAGTTCCAAACCGGATGTGAGAATGACTGAAACGCACCATTACGGACGATCGGGTGGGTGATGGTTCATCGCCCCGCCACAAAGCATCCCCAGTTTCAACTAAACTAAAACAGCGAGATGTCCGCACTCCCAACCGGTGCAAAGCTTCGGCGGCTAAAACTTCGCGAATTCCCCCTTTGAGAGTAAGTCTACCGTCACCGCCCCGCGAGTACGGAGTGCGGCCGGAACCTTTAGTGCCGAAGTCGTAAAGTCTGCCGTCAGTCCCGCGAACTTGGCCGTATAAGAAGCCTCTACCGTCACCTAAATTGGGGTTATATGTGTTGAATTGATAGCCGTGATAGCGAAGTGCCAAAAAAGGGCGGACGCAGTGAAATTCGCCGAACGCTTCAATGAAATGTTGGTCGGTTACTTGTGCGGGGTCTAAACCCAATGTCGGCAATAATTGGTCATTGCGGAAGCGGAGAATATGCTGCGGAAAATCGGCTGCAGGGACTTCATCAAAATAGTCGCCGCCGAGGGATTCGAGGGCTGGTTCGTAGTTGAGGGAAAGCAAAGGATTTGACATTTTTCTATTTTATCTTGAAATTGGCGATCGCTCCAAATTATATACGGGTAAGGTGCGGACTGCATTGGTGTCAATAATTGCCTCATACCCTTGGTCTCCCTGGTTTATAGCCGAGTCTCGCTCCTCCTTTCATCCCTGTACTGTTTCATGCTCAAATTTTAGCATAGGTAAAGTTTGAGCATGAACCATTAATGTCTTCCTCGAATGCGGAAAATTTTTACTTTCAATAAAATTGATAGTTTAATTAACCGTTTTCCTGGCTCAACATGGGGTTGAAGGCGTAATTTGTTTAAATTTTAGTGGATTCATCAGCTAATATACCAATTCCCTCTTTAAAATTGGTCAACACCCCGTAAATTGCCCAAATAGCCATCGCCCGCAAATAGTGACTAGCCCGAAAAGTTCCCCCCGCCGTAATCGCTTCCGGCGTCCGAAACTGCAACCCATTTTCATAAATCTGCTTCACCACCGCATCCGTCAATTTAAAAGCTTTCTCCTCCATCCCCATCTGTACCAAAAAAGCCGCCAACCCAAAATTAATCCCCGTCCAAACTTCCAAAGGATGAGTTGCATTCGGATTTTCCGGCGAACCATTCAGCATCACGCCATTCGCCGCACCGAACTCGCCATCGTTGAATTTCAAAAAGCAAGATTCGTACACAGTCTCTAAAGCGCTGACTGCACATTCCGGCGGCACAATATCCGGCAATCCTAACAGTTTCGCGTAAAATTGACCGCACAGTTGGTCAGCCATCACCACTTCGGAATTACTCTCGCTGTCCAAACGGTAATATTGGCCGTTCCACAGTTTTTCTTGATAGCTCGGTCTTGCTTGTAGCAGCCAACTGTGATATAATGCTATCTTTGCTTGAGGGTTAGGAATTATCTCCGGTGCTCCATCTTCCAAGATTTCGCCGATCGCGATCGCAGCCTCCAGCGCCGCCAACCACAAACCCCCGCAATACGCACTTATCCCCCGCATTTGCCAGTCATCAAACGTCTGATCCGGTGCTCCAGAATTCTCAGGAATTCCGTCCCCATCCTCATCAAAAGTTTTCAGATAAGCCAAAGCCTCAACAATTGCCGGCCAACACTCTTGCAGAAACTCACAATCGGTGCCGCCAGTCAACAGGAAATCCCGATAAACCTGCAACACAAAATCGCAAGGCAAATCCTTCCACAAATTGCAATCTTGATAGCTAGTATAATTCGTTTTCTCCCAAGGATGCTCATTAGGAGCACCCAAATCGTGCGGCGTCGCACCGACAGCTTTTCTAATAGCCGAAGCTTGATTCCAACCAATAATTCTCGGCGTATCGTCTCCGGCAGAAATTGCCCTAGCAAACGCTAAAACCACCGACTTTTCCAAATCCGGCCACAGCATCAACAAAGCAAAAGAACCGTAAAGCCGCACGTCCAAACTTTCGTACCAGCGGTAATCAATGCACTCCAAAACCGCAAATTGACCCTTTGGATCGCGTTCGTCAGCGGCACTCCAAAGAGTACCGCCGTCTGTCAGGGCGTACAACTCATTAAACAAAGCCATTTTAAAACTGTCTGACAAATCTTTCCGTTCTAAAATCGGTTTTTGCCAAGCTTCAATATTTTCGCGCCAAGTATCGGAATGCTTCATTGCAGTACGAATAATCGGCCAAGCATTTTTGCCGTTACGACCGAAGAAATCCGTATAGCGGCGGTAGTACCAAACTCCCGATGCAAACTCAGTAACGGGCAAATCCCAAGCTATAATAAAGGGGATTTTGCGAGTTTTTCCCGGTCGAATAGTAAAGCGAACTGCGATCGCACAAGCCAACTGTTCTCCTGCGGCTGCGGCTGTCTCGTCTCTGTCATCCAACAAGAAACCTTCAGCAGAAAAGTTGCGCCAAATCTCCTCGCCATTCCCCGCCGGGTTCCAGCGAGTTTGATAGAATACCTCTACCGCTGGATTAGTAATAGTTGCGATCGCCCATTGTCCATCCCCTTCTTGCGGTTCGTCCTCAGCAGTCAACCGCGTCATCACACAACCGATTCGGTGAAAATCTTCCACCAACAAATTCATATTTCCGCCGCTTTCTCCCCACCGGGGTTGATAGTCATAAAATGGACTACCATCATCTCGCACCATCACTTTCGGGGACTTATTGGCATTAGTAAACCAACCAACAATATTCTCCCAAGTCAGCATGATGCTAAGAGTAATCGGCGCATCGGTAGGATTGTGTGCCACCCATTCAAACATGGCGACTGGGTAACTGCTTTCCTGATAATTGTTCGGCAAAATTGGCGAAAATTGCTCGCAGCTTAATTGAGCCTGAAACACATTTTCGTATACAAACCAACTGCGCGGATACAAAGCATGATAAGTCCCCGAAGATTGAAATTTTTCCTTCTCTTCCCTTCTTCCGTCTGCCTTCAGAATTTCATCCGTTACATCCGTTACATAATCCGTTGCCGAACTTCCTTCCGATGGATACCATTTCCAACTAGATAAACTGCCATCGCTAGGCGGTTCAGTGGACAGTGCAAAAGCTTGTTTCTTGCCTTGAGTTTCTTCAAAAACGCTGAACTGACAAGCGGGCAAACTGCGAAAAATGTGCTCGCCGCCGTCAATGTGCCAGAGGTTGAAGTCGCCGCGGGGCGATCGCCCGATGCAGCCGGCACCGAACCCGCCCAGAGGCATTCCGTGCCAGGGGCCGTCGTCGAGATTGCTTGCGTAGCGGACTGTATAGGGATTCTCCCAACCGAGGCCAATGGGACGTTTCCAGGTGTGCGGGGGGATGTTTGGATTGGATGTGCGATCGTTCATGATAGGTGTTAGTGGCAAGGGCGATCGGTGGAATTCCGGCAGAGCTTTAATAGTATATATCTTATATCTTGCACCATTCTCAATTAGCCTTTTATGAACAGGCTTTTCGGCCTGTTCCACAAGAAGATATACTCTTTGTGGAACGGGCCGGAGAGTCCGTTTTTGAGAATGGTGCAAGATGTGAGATATATAGGACTTACACAAAAAACCCAGTTTCTGATTTAGATTTTAGATTTTAGATTGCAGCAAGCCACTTTATCGGGGCATAATATAATCAGCGATCGACATCTTGGAAAAATAAGATATTGCGCCCCGATCACCTCTGCATACGCCCTACGTCTATAAAAAGCTTGAGATTATTTGTTGGAGATATCTATTGGCAAAACCTTGATTTCTATAAACCAGCCCTTAGTTCTTATTGCAACTGTTCCAGGGCATCTCGCACGTCAACCAGATGGTTGTTAAATACTTCTAACGCGGCATCCAAAATCTTGAAAATAGCCCGGTCACGAATGGAATAGAACACAAAGTTGCCCTGTTTGCGACTTGTCACCAAATTCCTGCTTCGTAACACGGCTAATTGCTGAGAGATAGACGAAGGCTCTATTTCCAGCCAGTCAGCGATATCGTTGACGCTGCGCTCTTGTGTTCGCAGGGTATCTAGAATCTGAATCCGCACTGGATTAGACAACACCTTGAACAGGTCTGCTTTAAAATCGCTCGGTTTCAATGCCATTCTATTACCTAAGTATCCTTAAAGCTTTGTGGGTCATCTTAACATTCTGATGTTCTGTCATACAAGTGACCGTCTGAAGTAATCCGGGGGGCGTTAAGGTATCGATTTCTATTGATTCTTATAGAATAGACTTAGTGCTTTTGAGTAATTACCTGTAGTGATTCACTTGGCGGTTGATCGATCGTGATGGTTGTGGCATCGCCGGTGGTTAACACTCGTTGCTTACCGAAGGTTGTCCACAAACCCCTGGCATGACGTTGATACTGACGGATGCTCGATGCCCCAAGCGGTCGATGAACGTGGTTAGGGATGATAATCAGATCGGGGCTGCAATAGTTGAATACTTCTGGGCAGTAACCATCTTCTTGTCCGTGATTGGAAGCGACAAATAGGTTGACTTGGCGAAGTCGATCGCGAAATTTGGGATTTCGCAATAAACCACGCCACCCCTCTGTCTTCAAATTACCGGGAAAGATCATATTCACATTCCGAGCTGACAGGAAGGTAACTAGGCTGAGATTATGAACGTCAAGAAACTCTGGATACTGGTTGCAGAAAAAAGAAATAGTCACATCCCCTAGATGAATCCTTTGATCTACATTTGTCTGCCCATTATAAACTTTGTTTAAGAGTCTTAGCTCTTTCCCCGTGCCGGGATTCCGAACGGCTAACTCAGGAACACTATTTGCATCAATTGATGGATTAGCAATCAAATAATCAATCGAAAAATTATGTTCCAATAAATGACTCGTTAAATCAGAGAAGCCTATTAAATGCTCTTCGGTGTAAGCGGGTACGATTAAGTAATCGAGGTGACGGGTTCGATGATTTAGAAAATACCAGATCGGTCGAAAATTATTGCGAAAACTGTAGCCACAGTCAATCATGGCTGTACGATAATCATCGGCTTCAATGGCAGAGCAAAAGCCACGATCGACATCAAAAATTTTAATTTTCATTGTCTTTGCTACTCTACAAAAAACAAGCTGCTGTGCCGCTCGATCCCACTTTAATTAGGAATAAAATCGAATACGACAGCATAAAATGCCGTCGGTCGCGATCGCCTCAGAAAGTGCAGATGGGCGAGCGCATCTGTACGAGAAAAATATCGAGCAAGAACAATATTTTGGAAATTAGGGAGAAGACGGACAACGCACCAACGCCGACATGAATCTTCTGTTCCATTTAGAAAAGGTCGTTCAATGTAACCCATCTCGGTGTATATGTTTTATCCAGT
Organism: Microcoleus sp. B6-A1; assembly: GCF_036705085.1. Lineage (NCBI taxonomy): Bacteria > Bacillati > Cyanobacteriota > Cyanophyceae > Oscillatoriales > Microcoleaceae > Microcoleus > Microcoleus sp. B6-A1. The sequence goes on along the minus strand of NZ_JAUBTU010000016.1, from coordinate 61,761 downwards.
TTTAACTATCTACGAGTACCAACCGCAGAGGGTTAATCCTCGTAGATGATGGCTATTGCAGCAGCGGGGTAAAAATTCCCTGGTGGATTGCTGGTTGCCACAATCTAGCACGAGTGTTAATCTATATGCAAGACTTTGAATATTCTCAGATAGAGAAATTCAAAGACATAAGGAGATTTTTGGAACTAAATGACAGTAGCAAAAAGTTTCATGGGTGGTCTGCGGTTTTGGTTCGATCGCACCTTTGCTCATTGGCGAGGTGATTTGACTGGTGGGCTGACTGCTGCCGTGGTTGCCCTTCCTCTGGCCTTGGCGTTTGCTGTGGCCAGTGGCGTCGAACCTAAAGCCGGACTCTACACGGCAATTGTGGCGGGCATCGTGGCGGCGGTATTTGGTGGTTCCCCGGTGCAGATTACAGGGCCCACGGGAGCGATGGCGGTAGTCCTGATTGGGATTGTCACCCAATATGGTATCGAGAAGGTGTGGATTGCCGGGGTAATGGCAGGAATTATTCAAGTTGCCCTGGGCGTCGCCAAACTAGGTAGACTGGTCAAGTTTATTCCCTATCCAGTCACAGCAGGTTTTACCAACGGCATCGCTGTGATTATTTTTTGCGGACAGTTGAATAATTTCTTTGGGTTGCAGTTGCCCCGTAGTGAACATTTTTTACCGGGCATCTGGCAAACCCTTACCCATTGGGAAGGATTAAACCTAGAGGCAGTCGGGTTGGCAACTGTGGTGATTCTGACCAAGCTATTTTGGACAAGGATTACGACTGCCATACCGGGTTCATTGGTAGGGTTGGTGCTGGCAACGGCGATCGCCTCTTTCTTTCACCTCGATGTTCCCACCATTGGTTCTATCCCACAATCGTTGCCGATGCCCCAAGGGATTCCCCACGCTAATGATTTTAGGGTGATCCGAGAATTGATTAATCCCGCATTAGCTTTAGCCGCATTGGGCAGTATTGAATCGCTGCTATCTGCTGTGGTTGCCGATGGTATGACTGTTAGCGAGAAACACAACAGCGATCGCGAACTGATTGGTCAGGGCTTAGCAAACATTGTGGTTCCATTCTTTGGCGGTATTCCAGCAACGGGAGCGATCGCCCGTACAGCGGTGAATGTGCGATCGGGCGGCAAAACCCGGTTGTCTGGAATCATTCACGGGGTTGCACTGGCAATCATCGTTTTGACATTAGCACCTTTAGCCGCTCAAGTTCCCCTGGCAGCATTGGCTGGAATTTTGATGGTGACGAGTGTGCGGATGATTGAGTGGGAAGCGATCGGCTTACTGATGCGGGCAACCTACTCCGACTTCGGCGTCATGATGCTCACTTGGATGGTGACGATTCTGTTTGATTTGGTACTGGCAGTGGAAGTCGGGCTAATTGCTGCTGGGGCGTTATTCATTAAGCGCATGAGCGAGCTCAATTTGGCGAAAATCCCGGAAACAGAAGCCTTTCCGCCCGGTGTACCCCTTGAATTGAGCAAACAAATTGCCGTTTATCGGGTTGACGGGCCTGTATTTTTTGGGGCAGCAGAGCGGTTTGTTACCTTCTTGCGGGATGAACCTGAAGTGAAGTATCTAATTTTGCGGATGCGGTTTGTGCCCAATATGGACACTACTGGAATCGTGGCCTTGGAAGACATCTATCGCGATTTGAAACGACATGACTGTCGCCTCCTTTTGACTGGCTTACAACCTGAAGTTCAAAACTTGTTAGAACGCAGCGGATTGCTGGGCAAAATTGGTAAACAAAACTGTTTCGAGACCACCGATGCAGCAGTTTGCGCGTTAACTCCAACGGCTATCAGTTGTCCTCTCTCTCCTCCATCAGTTAGTCAGTATGAAGAACTGATTAAACGCTGAAAATGCCACTGCTCCTAGTTTCATCTTTTGTATCTACCGTCAAAGGGAACTCTTCACCAACCGTTCAACCGATGAAAATAGGAGCAACAATTCAGCAACTATTGTCATCGTTAAATTGCGATTATCAACTTCCGCCATGTCTGTTTGGAGAAACTTACTAATGCATACATTTGACATTGAAATTATTGGCACTCATCACGAAAATTGTCATTTTCTAGAAGACAATGTTTTAAGGGCGATCGCTAAACTGGGCATCACCGCAAAAGTTAACTGCATTGCAGATATTGAAGAAGTGAAACGACTAAGACTGCGCTGTACTCCAGCTTTAGTGATTGATGGCAGGGTTGTGAGTCAAGGGCGGCAGGTTTCATCAAAAAAAATCCAATCCTTCCTTCTGGAATTGACTCATTTGTCCGATGGTGGAGATTTTCTGAGTCGAATGTTTTAGGAGATGAAGTATCTGATACGGGAAAAAGTGCTACCATTTTTTCCAGACCCTTACCGAGCGCTTAAAACCAGCGCTTTTTCAGCGCGGAAGTTGTCACAATATCGATCGAGGAATGTTTCAAAAGTTAGGATTTTTTGCGCGGTGTAAGCCATGGGAAACTAATAGTTTTTTGCTGAAAATCTTATTCTATCAACTCACCAAATCCCAACTCAGAACCTTTCCCCGCGTGAACCAAAGCCAACTTTTCGTAACGCTTAGCGTGTTCCACCAACTCTGCTGCTTCTTCCTCAGAGACATCCCGCAGGCGTTTGGCAGGCACTCCCGCAACTAGCGTATGAGGGGGAACGTCCTTGGTGACAACCGCCCCTGCACCGACGATAGAGCCTCTGCCCACCCTCACTCCGTCCAGGACGATCGCCCCAATCCCGATCAGGCAGCCCCGTTCAATGTAAGCTGAGTGAATCACGGCTCGGTGTCCCACTGTAACGAAATCTTCCAAAACAGTCGGTTGCCCCGGATCGCCGTGCAGAATTGCTCCATCTTGGATATTGGTACTTGAGCCTATTGCAATTCGCTCTACATCCGCCCGCACCACCGCCCCGTACCAGATACTAGCGCCTGCAGCCACCTCAACCCTGCCGATCACAACAGCGCCTGGGGCGACAAAAGCCGCTTGGGATAGATCGGGCCTGGGCCAATAGGAAGGAAGTGCAGACTGAGGTTCGTTGAGATTGCTCATCAGAAAAATGGGTAGAAACCCCGTCCTTTTAGGACGGCTTTACCATTGAATGGGGGGGAGGATTAGTCCCCCGTTAAGCTTGCTACCGCCTTGGAACTACTAAATGCCGTGTACTTTTGTGCTGTACTTTCGTCGGGACAATTGCCGGCTGACACTGTTTGTCCTGTACGCATAGCAAGTGGCGGTAAGCCCGTGTGTATATATCCCTTCGCTACTGACTATTCGAGAGGTTACAGACTAGGGAAGCATCCAGTAACGTCGTTCGGTGTACCACCACCAGATAGTTCAGTTTGGGTTCTTGACCCGCAAGCTAGACACTGTTTTAGTCTCAGATTTAAAAGGTGGTGAGCCTTTCTCTTCTTTGCCCCATGCCTTTAGGCTGGGGTTGGTGACTTGTTGGTCGATCGTTATACTTCTAGCAGATTAGCTGGTTGTTGATACGGGATATAATAAAAGTATTTGGCACTTTTGCAGAGAAAATATGCTGGGACGCAAATAAATGATTGAAGTTGCCTTGCAATACCCGATGTTTGGCCCGGAAATTCAGTGTCCCCACTGTCGCCAAACAATTCCGGCTCTAACGCTCACGGATACCTATTTGTGTCCGCGTCACGGGGCATTTGAGGCAGATCCAAAAACGGGGGAACTGGTTCACCTTCAGTCTGGGCGGCACTGGCGCCGCTGGGAGAATGAATGGTATCGCCAGCACACCCACCCGGACGGGATTCGGTTTGAAATTCACGAAGCGCTCGATCGACTCTATACTCAAGGCTACCGAGCAACTCGCGTGATCGTTGCCCAACGCTATCGGGACTTAATCAGCGCTTATTTGGAACGCAGCACGCCTTGGCGCGGTCAGTCGGACTCGCCGCGGCCCAGGTTGTACGGTTTGCCTGTGGATTTTAGCCCCGATCCTCAAGAGGATCCTTGCTGGGAAGTGATTAATTTTGATTTGGAAAAAGAGCCGGGAGTTCCGATTAGATATCCCTATTTTCGGTTGTTTGAATAGTCCGTTGACAGTTGGCAGTTGTCCGTTGACAGTTGGCAGTTGTCCGTTGTCATTAGGAAATTAACTGACTAAATTTATTCCTGAGTCTGGAATTATCAGTAATAAGTAAATAAAGTAACTAATGATTAACAAATCATAAAGCCGATTAATAACAACTATCAACTCACAACTATCAACTGACAATTATCAACTGCCAACTATCAACTGCCAAAATCTAATGCACCACGCCTCGATTCGCACTGCTAACATACACCGGGCGATCGCCTTTTATGAACATTTGGGATTTACTGTGAGCGATCGCTTTACCACTGGTTACACTCTAGCCTGTTGGATGGAAGGCCTCAACGGACGCATCGAACTCATTCAAATCCCGGAACCCAAACCCGCACCGGATGCTTTCGGAGACGAGCATTATGTTGGATATTATCATTTATCTTTTGATTTAACGGAGGCGACAACTGACTTGCCTAGCTGGTTGCAGTCTCTGAAAGAACGGTTTGAGGAAGCTGCTTCATACCAACCAAACCAGTTTCAAGCTTTGAAAGTTTTATTAGAACCGACTCAACAGGCGATCGGGCAAAATGTTTACGAAGTAGCTTTTATTGCCGATACTGATGGTTTGCCCTTAGAGTTTATCCGGCGGATGAATGACTAATGAGGTCAGTAGTTAGTAGTCATTAGCCATTTATATTCTTTCAATTCATACCGCTAATCCTTAGCGAGAAGACTCAGTTGTCTCAAAAGGGTGTCGGAAGTCTTTTCCAACAATAAATCGCGTTGCATCTAGAGGATAAGTCTTAACATAAACCAGACAACCGGTGGCCGACGACGGACTATAGGGAGAATTGGGTGAATACCGCAGCCAACTACCAGTTGGGAAATCTCCTAACTGATCACTCCAAGAGCCTTCGATGACAAAGATTTCTTTCACCTCAGATTCAACTACGTTCCACAAAGCCGTGCCTGGTTGCCAGCGTTCCACCCAAACTTTTTCATGAAAACCCTCTTGCTCATAAAGTGGCTTTACTTCAATTTGGGGAATAGCACCGGGCTGCCAGGGCAACTCGTAAATATTCGTTTTCACCCGCTGGCGAGTGGTTCCACCATGTTGCCGTAATTTAACAAATGTCAGGCAACCTTCATCGCTATAAGGACGATGGATAAACCCTTCGGGATTGAGCATATAAGATCCTGGAGGATACACACCTGTTTCATCAGCGAAGTTACCCTGGAGTACCAAAATTTCTTCTCCACCCGGGTGTCCGTGTAGCGGGAAAAAGCCACCCGGATCGAAGCGAGTCAGCATGGTGACGGGATGATCTTGAACGTTATCGTCGGACTCAAAGGCACCAAACCAGATGCCCGTAAAAGTGGTCTGATGCCAGGTTAGCGATGACTGCAAGACGGCGGCTCGACTGGATACGTCGTTGTGAATTGGTTGAGGTTGCCACTCAAGTTGAGAAGACATAATTCTTAAAATTTAAGATGAATTGCTTATTTTGTAGAGGCTGGTTCCTATAGCCAATATACATGAATTTTGTGCTATTTACTGGCCGATCGCCTGTTCCCTATTTCCTGTTCGCTCTTCCCTATTTATACTGTTTCGCCAGTTTGATCGTTTTATCTAGCAATATACCGCCCACAGGATCTGTCCCATAGGAATCTCCGACGTGTAAGGCGATATCTAGGGCAAAACTCACCTTGCCATCCAAGAGCGCCAAAGCCCAAAGACTCACGTAGTCGCGCAAACTAGCATCAACTAATTTGAGGTGCTCTAGGGTTCTGAAATATCTGGCTTCAGCGACTGTCGGACTCCCCGGCAATCCTTCGATGTGTTGCTGGTAGAATTGACTAGAGAGGGCTTTCCGCGTACTCTGCATCACCCTAGGAAAACTCTGAAAGTTGAGACTCGACAGCCAAAACCCTTCCTCAGTTAAAGCTTTGTGAACTCGATCGAACGTGTTTTATCCGTCATATAGACGATTCGGGAGATGGCAGGGGACTCGATACTCGGGGAAAAGCGAGATTTATCAAGGGTTTTAGGCGATTGTTGACACGCTTTGACATTGCCGTGTCCGGCGCGGGGAACTGCGACTTTTAAGAATTTGTATAAGATTAGACTTGAATTGCAAGCATTCGCTTTCCTATCTTGAAATGGCTCGGCGTTGCATCTGCGGTTTCCCTATCAATCAAATATTTATGCAATAAGTCTATTGAGGATTCTAGCAAGAGTTTTTTAAATTGGTATTACATCCGATTGAAAACTGCTATAAATTAAACCACAAAAACAAAACCCGCCGATGCGGGTTTCATCTTCATGATTATTGTTAATAACTTACGGTTTTAACTACTTCTTAGGAACAAGAACCTCATTAGCAGCAACGGGACGCGCCGACGAAGCGGTAGTTTTTAAAAGTGCGATCGCCTGCGCGTAGCAAGGATCATCCTTAGTCGCAACCAACATCGGTTTGTTAGCTAATTTCAGCTTTTGTTCGTCGGTGACTTCGACTTTAACATCGGGAGTAACCCCCTTCTGGCTGATATCCGTACCGTTGGGAGTATAGTAGTGAGCGATCGTCACCGCCAATCCCGAACCGTCAGCCAAAGAATGCACCGACTGCACCAAAGCTTTGCCAAAAGTTTGGCCGCCCATCACAGTTGCGCGCTTATTATCCTTCAGAGCACCGGCCAAAATCTCGCTGGCGCTAGCCGAGTTGTCGTCCACGAGCACCACCAAAGGCTTGTCAGTGAGCGCAGTGCGATTTGCCTTCATTTCCTGAGAATCGCCCGCGCGATCGACTGTGCGGACGATCGCCCCTGTATCCATCCACATCCGAGCGATATCAATGCTCACTCGCAGCAAACCGCCGGGATTCCCCCGCAAATCCAACACAAAAGCGTCAGCTTTCTGAGCCGAGAGCTTTTTAATCGCCGCCTCCATTTGTTCGCCCGCGTGGGAGCTAAACTCTTGCAAACGGATGTAACCCACATTCTTACCGCCTTCATTCTTGAGGCTGTAGCGAACCGCTGCTACCTCAATTCTCGCCCTAGTCAGAGTGATGTCAAATTCGCTTTTGCCCTCACGAGCAATCCGCAGCGTGACTTTCGTACCTTCGTCGCCCCGAATTACCTGAGCCGCATCCGAGACAGTCATGCCTTTGGTAGTTTTGCCGTCAATCACCAAAATCGTATCGCCCGCTAGAATCCCTGCCTTCAGGGCCGGGGAATTTTCCATCGGCTCGACTACCCTAATCGCTTTCGTTTTCTCGTCTTCTTCCAGCCTCATCCCCACCCCTGTCAGTTCCCCAGAGGTTTGATTCGTCAGCGCTTCGTACTGCTTCGGGTCCATGAAGCGCGTGTACTGGTCGTTTAATTTCTCTAGGGCTTTGCGGAGAGCGGTGTAGGCAGCTTCGCGAGAGGTATAATTTTTGCTCAGCAATTCTTGGCGGGTCAATTGCCAGTCAGTCTTGTTAAAGCTGCCATCAACATACTCTCGGTTGACAATTTGCCAAGCTTCGTCTAAGACAGCTTTGGGGCTATCTTGAAGCTCAGCGCGGACTGATTGACTCAGGCCGGGAACGAGCAAAGATATCGAAGCGGTTGTTGCCATCGCCCCACTGAACAGGGCTGCCTGTAATTTAGAAAAGCGTCTGCGGGCTTGATTCATTGAATTTGGCTCAATTCGATTTTAGATTTTTGATTTGAGATTTTATATTGCTAAAAAATCTCAAACTACTACTTAAACTATTGTGTGGAGGCTCCACCATCCCTTTGGACAGTTTAACGAGATTTTTAGTCGATCGCCAACCAATTATTACTCTCTTTCAATAAACTTAATTTAAAACTTGGATTTATAAAGTGCCGTGGAAGCTAAAATCGAACAATTTTCGCGTAAGTGGTTGAGCCTGCTCGTTAATGGAGCTATCGGTCTAGCAGCGCTGGCGGGGGTCGTCGCCATGCAGTCTAGCGGGCAGTTAGGCGGAATGTCCCCAGTTGGCGTTCAGGGCCAAAAGCCGCTCTCTGCAATGTCTGCTGCCAGTTTCAAGCAAGAAGCGCAGCAAGAAGCCCTGCGGCTAAAAATGCTCAAAACAATCCCTAGTTTTGGGTTTGATAATTTAATTGCAGATTGGACATTTCTCAAATTTTTGCAGTATTTTGGCGACGACGAAGCGCGAGATGTGACGGGCTACAATCTGAGCCAAGATTATTTTGACATCGTTACGCAGCGCGACCCGCGGTGGGCTGACATCTACCTGTTTCTTTCCACAGCTATTTCTTTTTATCAAGGAAAGCCTGAAACTGCTGTTAACTTTATAGAGCGTGGTACTAGGGCCCTTGCCCTTTCGCCGCAACTTCATTCCCAATCATGGATAGTGTGGCGAACGAAAGGTATTGATGAGTTGCTGCTGTTGGGGGATATTCCCGACTCAATTCGCTCTCACGAAATGGCTGCGGATTGGGTGGAAGGAAGCCCGGAATGGTCGAAATTGGCGCCGATGTTTCGAGCCACTGCTGAGTATTTGCGCCGAGATCCCGATAGCGTGCCGGTGCGGTTTAATGCTTGGAGCACGGTTTATGCTCAAACAACTGATAAGTTGGTGCGTCAAAGGGCCAAACAAGCTCTTGTCAAGCTGGGAGCTCAGGTGCAAAAAGATAAGGATGGAAACGAGAGTTTTATTTTGCCGCCTCGAAAGTAGTTGACGGTTGACTGTTGACTGTTGACTGTTGACTGTTGACTGTTGACTGTAATTCTCCAATCTAAAATCTCAAATCTAAAATCTCAAATCGGCTTGAGTTAGTTCGCGCCATTCACCGGGTTTGAGGCCTTCGAGACGCAAATGCCCGATCGCACATCTGACCAGCCGCAGCGTCGGAAACCCTACTGCTGCGGTCATCCTGCGGACTTGGCGGTTGCGGCCTTCTGTGAGAGTCATTTCCAGCCATGCTGTCGGCACGTTTTTGCGAAATCTAATCGGCGGTTCGCGGGGTGGCAAAGCGGGTTCTTCTAACAATAATTGCACTTTTGCCGATCGAGTCCGATAATCTTGAATGGTGACACCTGTCTGCAAAGCGGCGATCGCACTTGCATCAGGAATTCGTTCCACTTGCACCCAGTAAGTACGGGGATGAGCGAATTTCGGGTCACTGAGGCGGTGCTGCATTTGTCCATCATCGGTTAGCAGCAACAAACCTTCACTATCGCGATCGAGCCTTCCCACTGCATAAATGTTAGGAATAGGAATATAATCTTTGAGAGTGCTGCGTTTAGCTTCCCCTGAGTTGTCAGTGAATTGAGTTAAAACATCATAGGGTTTGTAAAATAAAATGTACCGATAGGGCATAAGCAATTAACAAAAATGTACTAATATCAATAATCCTGTAGGGGCGGGTTTCACCGACAATAATTGGCTAAAACTCACAATCTCAAAAACCCGCCCCCACCCAACGTCAAACCACTTTCTCTCTCTTCTCTCCCTCCTCTGCGCCCTCTGCGCCCTCTGCGGTTCATAAAAAAATAAATCTTGTTAACCAACGATTCAAACCAGCTCTAAAATCTTCAGCCTTTAAGAGCCTCGCAAATCTCAACTACCCAATTTTACCATGCCCGAAGCCACACACCGCGTTTGCATCGTCTTAGGAACTCGCCCGGAAGCGATTAAACTAGCCCCAGTAATTCAACTGTTCAAAAGTTCGCCAACCTTTGACACCCAAGTAATTTTAACCGGTCAGCACCGAGAAATGGTCGAGCAAGTAATGCAAATGTTCGATCTAAAAGCCGATCGGGATTTAGCAATTATGCAGCACCAGCAAACCTTGACGGATATTACATCCCGGAGTTTGCAGGGTTTGGAAGCCTTGTTTAAAGAATTGCAGCCCGAAATCGTCTTAGTTCAGGGCGATACAACAACTGCGTTTGCCGCTACTTTGGCTGCATTTTACCAGAAAATACCCGTAGGTCACGTAGAAGCCGGATTGCGAACAGACGACGTATTCAATCCTTACCCCGAAGAGGCTAACAGGCGGTTGATTTCTCAGCTCACAAGGCTGCATTTTGCCCCGACAGCGCTGGCTCAAGAGAATTTAGTGCGATCGGGCGTTTTGGGAGAAATTCACCGTACAGGCAACACAGTAATCGATGCTTTGCTTGCCGTAGCCAAACGCGAACCAGAATGCAACATTCCCAATTTAGATTGGAGCAAATATCGCACTATCTTAGCAACAGTTCACCGCCGCGAAAATTGGGGAGAACCATTAGCAGGAATTGCTAAGGCTTTTCTCCAAATCTTAGATAAATTTCCCGATACAGCCTTGCTCTTACCTCTACATCGAAATCCCACAGTCAGAGAACCTTTGCAAGCTCTTTTGGGCGACCATCCAAGAGTATTTTTAACTGAACCTTTAGATTACGCAGAATTAGTAGGAGCGATTCAGAGATGTCATTTAATCCTCACAGATTCCGGTGGCTTGCAAGAGGAAGCACCTAGTTTGGGGAAGCCTGTTTTAGTATTGCGAGAAACCACAGAAAGACCCGAAGCAATTTCCGCCGGCACCGCTAAACTTGTCGGTACGAATTCTGATACAATTTCCACAGCAGCGGCAGAATTGCTCAGCAATTCAGATGCTTACAACGCAATGGCAATGGCAATTAATCCCTTTGGGGACGGTTTAGCCGCCTCGCGGATTTTGAAAATTGTTGAAGAGTATTTTAGTTAACTACCTCTCGATTATTCGGCGGTTGAAACCGCAATTAAACAAATAAAGCCCCCGCAGAGGGGGACTAATTCCTGTTAAAAAAAGTCGGTTTCTGCCTCCATTCCCGAATTACCAATCCCCACCGCCACCCCCACTACTAGAATCGCTGCTACTACTGCTACTGCTGCTGTTACTGCTACTGCTGTAGTCGCTACTGCTACTGCTACTGCTGCTGTTACTGCTACTGCTGCTGTTACTGCTGTAGTCGCCGCCACCGCAATAATCGCTACTGCTGCTGCTGTAGTCGCCACCGGCACCGCCACCGCTGGAGTCGCCACCGCCAAAGCTACCCCCGCAGTCGCTACTGCTAATGCTGTAATCGCCACCGGCACCGCCACCGCTGGAGTCGCCACCGCCAAAGCTACCCCCGCAGTCGCTGTTGCTAATACTGTAGTCGCTGCTATTACTGGTGTAGTAGCCACCGCAATCATCGTTGCTACTGTTACTGCTGTAGTCGCTACTGCTACAGTAATCAATGCTGTTACTGCTGTAGTCGCCACCCCCACCGTAATAGTTGTGGCTGTTAATGCTGTAATTGCGATGGTTACTGCTGTAATTGGGAGTGTGACTGCCGTAATTGCGATTGTTACTACTGTAATTGCGCGGATAACGGCGGTGGCGGTAACGAGATATCCGAGAAAATAAGCTGCGAAATATCCTGAAGATAATGAAGCAAGGTATAAACGCTATGAATGCTATGAATAACAACCCAAGTAAGCCATAGATTAGATACGATGAATCTTCACCTGTGGACTTACTATTGCTAATAACTGGGGATTGACTTGGTATTGGTGACGGTTTCAGCGCTTGAGATGGTACGATTGGAGCTAAAGGCAGCGTGGTTTGAGATTGAGCATTTACCATCGGAGTTTGTAAAATATTTACTAACGCCTTTGTCCCCGCTAATGTGCCCCCGTCAAAGTCCTGCTGTTTAAATCTGGGCGTAATTTCTGTTTTAATAATTCCCACTACCTTCGCATCGGGTAAAATGCTTTGAATGCCAGAACCTGTTTCAATTTGAACGCGGCGTTCCCCCGACGAAATCAACAATAAAACTCCGTTATTTTTACCTTTTTTGCCAATCCCCCAAAAGTTAAATAATTCTGTAGCAAATGCTTTTGGTGTTGCCGATGGCTTAGTATCAGGCACTGTCACAACAGCGATTTCTGAGCCGTTTTTTGCCTCTAAATCCGAAATCATTTGATTTAGCTGAGTTTCGGTGCTGTCGCTGAGAATGTTTGCCTTGTCCGTTACCCAAGTGTTATTTACTTGACGGGGATTCGGTACTTCTTGTACTGTTATAGCTTGGCTCGTTAGGGGAAATGCAATTGCCGAAAAGCATAGCAAACTGATCCAGATTATTTGTTTATTGCTAAATTGTAACTGCATCGCTTCAGTCTCCTGAATAACTGCTAGTCTGAAATGCACATATCTATCTCCGCCTAATACCAATTTTTTATGAGACCCCGTAGAATCCGATCCCCCCTAACCCCCCTTAATAAGGGGGGGACAAGATTCCGATCAAAGTCAACCCCTACTCCCCAACAATCAGGGGGAGTAGGGGGTATGCGAGGGGGATCGAGATATGTGCAACTTCACATCAAATTGGTATAACTACAATTAAATAGCCAGCTCACTGTCATGTCAATTCATATTATTCAGAAGTTGAATTCATAAAAATCATAATTTTAGGTGCGCCATCAGCACTTTACATTTATAGTCATGGACGCACGGGTGGCGAGAAACCGGGTTTTTAACCAAAATAATTGCTGAAAACCGTCAATCTCGGTTCACAAACCCGGTTTCTGAGTGGGCGAGTGCGAGTGCTAACTAATTTAGATATTTTTAAGGAGAGGGAACTGGTGGCAGAAAATTGCTGCTGCCTTTATAACCGGATAAAATAGCCAGTTTTTCCAAAGATTGTCGGCCCGTGTAATATTTACCCCGAATTTCCCAAGTGGGATAAGCTTTAATATTGGCAGCTTTGCACAAATCCGGTTGAGCATCTTTGCCTCTAGGATCGCACTCAATGTAAGTAATCGCGGTAAATGCTTCTTTGCCGAAAAGTTCTTGTTGCGTGTGACAGTGAGGACACCAGTAAGCACCGTACATTCTAGCTTTGATGGTCTGCAAATGGGTTGCTAAAGCTATTTGTTCCGGCACTGATTCGCTGCGAATAGGTGGCGCTTCTTGTTCGGTAACAGGCTGTGCGGAAGGGGGAGGAGGAGGGAGGGTTTGTGCTAATTTGGGAGTGGATTTGTTGCTGAAACTGAACTGTGCAATTCTTCCGTCTGCTTTGGTAGTGACGAAAATCCCCAAAGTCAGAAAAATGCCGATCGCACAAAAGTTGAATTTGCTTACTCTCATCTTGGATTTCATCTTGAATTTACTAGGATTTCGCGAGCTTGATTCATAGCCTCTACAGCATTGTTTACCACAAAGATGTTAAATTGTGCTAAACCTTTTAAAAAAAGTTGACTTTCGGCGCTGTGATTTAACAATATAACTTGTTTGTTAGCTTTGAGGGCGAGGGTAATTTCCGAAGCAGTGCCCGTGCCCATACCGCAGGCAATTATTACATCTGAAGAAAGAACGTTAATGTTATTTCTGGCGTTTCCCATATCAGTGACAATGGCAATATCTACAGCTTCAGAAATGCCGCGAGTGTCATTTCCTGGAAGGATGCCCACTGTTAAACCGTTAGCTGATTTTGCTCCTTTGTTGGCGGCATCCATGACCCCGACATTTCTACCGCCAGTTAGCAATATCCATCCTGCTTCGGCGATGAGTTGTCCGAGTTGATAGGCGTTTTCTAAGTCTGTTGATGTGGCACTTTCGCCAGGGCCCATGATGCCAATAATGATTTTTTTCATAGTTTTGGGGTGAATATGGTGTTATTAATACTTGCGAGTTTTTTTGCACTATCTACGAATGTATGTTATCATATAAATAGTGGCTTCATAAAAACAGCTTTTGACACAACTAACTTCCCGAACCTTCCTAGTATTTTTACTATGAAAGAGCAAACATTTAAACTAGATGAATCTCAGATAAAATTTTTAGAACTCTGTCAAAACTATGGATTTAAAGACCCTAGTGAATTGGTTAGAATAGCGATTCAACGGTTGGAATTAGCGTTAGAAACTGAGCAGTTGAAAGAATCGGCGATGCTCTATGCGGAAGTCTATGCAGAAGAGACAGAGTTACAGGAATTGGCGGAATTAGGTTTAGAAGAATGGCCGAAGGAATAAAACTGAAACGGGGGCTAATTATTGAAGTCAATCTTGACCCTACTAGGGGTTCTGAAACTGGAAAAATTAGACCTTGCATTATTGTGACTAACAATACTTATAATGAGAGAGTTCCCATAATTCAGGTGGTTCCAATTACTGCTTGGAGTGAAAAGAAAGCCAAGATTAGAAGTAATGTGGAGATTGAACCTTCAGAAGCAAATGGATTAACAAAAAAATCTCTTGCAGATTGTTTGCAAACGCGCCCTATAGATTATTTTTCTCGATTGGTGGATATCCGAGGTGAAGTTGAGCCAGAGGTTTTACTAAAAATCGATCGAGCTCTCAGAATTGTGTTTGCTTTGTAATTTTTCAACTTTTTAAAGAAGGAATTATGGGCGAGATCCTTTCTGAATCTGGCTGAGAAAGGGATCTCGCTCTTTTTTAACCGCAGATTAACGCAGATTAACGCGGATGTAAGAAGGGATCTCGCTCAAGGACTAATGGAAACAACATCCCCAGCATCATTAATGCGAACTGCCGAACCTGCTGGCAGCGACGATATCATAGTGCTAACTTGTCTCATCAAAGGTACTAGATGGTCTGGCCTCGTACTGCTAGAATCTAACACCACAATTGTAATAACACGACTTGCGAGATTTTGTTGATAGGGAAGATTTTTATCAGCAGTGATAAAAACATCAAAAGGATGATTCTCCGATCTCTCCAGAATTTCCCGGTCTTTTAGCCCTCTCCACCCCATGTCATACACATTGCTGATTGAATGACCCTCGTCTAAGAAAGGTTGCTTGAGTTTTTGACTCAAGAGATTTTCATCAAGCAGTATAAGCATTTGAAGGATTTTCTAGCGAGAGCATCATTTTAGTGAGATTTTCTAGCACTTTAATTGCCTGACTTTCTAGGTAAGGAAAATCATTAATAAATTCTGCGAAACCGCTTTCACCTTCGAGGTAGTCGAAAAAAGTCTTTAAGGGGACGCGGCTGCCGACAAATACGGGGACACCGCTCATAATTTCTGGATCGCGGTGAATAATCCCTTTTCTTTGCAGTAATTCTTCTATTTTCACGGGCTTTACTCCTTTATATCAAAAGAAGTGGGCAAGTCTAGCTGTAAATGATGGGTAATTATATCATAAATTTAGCAGAAGCGAGATCCTTTCTGAATGTGACAGAGAAAGGGATCTCGCTCTTTTTTAACCGCAGATGGACGCAGATTAACGCGGATGCAGGAAGGGATCTCGCCATGATTGATGAATGATGGGCGAGATCCTTTTTGAGTCTGGTCGATCGAGGGCGATCTATCTTCCCAATTTCTTATTACAAAATTACAGGTTGTGTGAGGCTTGACAAAAAATGGCAAAATTTGCCATAATAAGATAACGAGTTAAATGAGGTAAGTAATACCCGTGACAAGCATGAATATTTCTCTACCTGACTCAATGCGAACTTATATAGAAGCACAGGTAGCTCAAGGTGGTTATAGTACAGCTAGCGAGTATTTTCGTGAGTTAATTCGCCAAGACCAAAAACGCAAAGCTTCAGAACGTTTGGAAGCGATGTTATTAGAGGGTTTGGAATCGGGAAATCCTACCGCGATGACGGAGGAAGATTGGATGGAGATTCGTCAAGCTGTGCGATCTCGTATTTCCCAGAATCAGGGGTTGCAGGGAGAAAAATGACCTCGCTCCAAAAACGTCCGCAAGTTATCGGTGATTTGATTGAATTAGCCACTTACATGGCGGAAGATAATATGGATGCTTCCGATCGCTTTCTTGTCGCGGCAGAAGAAACGTTTAAACAATTAGCCCAAACGCCAAAAATTGGAAAACACTGTATTTATCTCCTTTTATGAACTGAGTGCTAAGGGTTGTTTGACCAATTGTTCGACAACTAGCGATCGACAAACAGCTTCAATTTTGTTATTTCCACCAATTTCAAATAACAGATGCAGCCACTCATTAGGAGAAAGGGATAGATTTTCTAACCAAGGAGAAGGAGTAACTTGTCCCCAGCCGACGATTGTGCCGAGGTTCGCAGGCTTTTGATTTAACTGATCGGGATTTGGGTTGAGTTGTACATCAAGTCGAATGCAGGTTTTGAGGATAATGTTTAAAAATTGGTCATTTGTAGCAACTTCAGAAGTAGAATTAGTTGAATTAATCTGCCAATAGTAGTTGAGATTGAGGACATAATCATAGGGAAATTGCCACCCCATCGATAGCAATTCTGATTCGGTAAAATCGTATTGTTGCCAAATTTGTTGAAAGTTCATAATCTGACGAATAAATGGGATTAAGGGAGCAGAATAAAGTGGGTGTCTCCACGACTTCCAGGTTTTCCTGATGCGTTTAGGGGTTGTTCTGCGGGTGCACCTCCTCCTGGGCCATTGTAAACACGAGCATAGGATGAACCATCAGGTTGAGTCATAATTCTGACACTGTATTGAGTGTCTGGGCTTGTCCAAATTGTACCTGCACCGCTTTTTGAACCACCTCTAGCTGGAGTGAATATCCAACCCGAAGCAGTAAGTTCTGTTTCGAGGGTAGTTTTATCGATTCCACTGACAAGGAAATTGAGAACATCTGTGACAGCTAGGATGTTACCTGATGACATAGTTCAGGGAAGTTGGGTTTTGGATGGGGTGCATGAGCACTGGTAGGAGCGATCGCCATGATTGATTATAAAACGGGCGATCGCACCCTATTTCTTTTGGGGAAATTCTACCAATTCTGATTCCTTAAGACGTTGCGATAATAGGCAATCTTCAAAGCTGAAAGCTTCTGAGTCTAGAAAACTAGCGATCGCCATTTCGATCGCAGCTTCCAGAGAACATTCTAGCTGCGTAGCTTTTGCCATCAAAGCGACTTTCACATAGTCAGGTAAATAAGTCATCAGCGAATGAATAGCTTCTGGTGGCAAGTGTTGGATCTTAAGTGTTTGAGTCATTGTTCTCTGGGGATTTTAACGTTGTAGGGAGGATTTGTAGCTTGAAGGATGAGGGTTTCTAATTCATATAATAACCCTGGTTTTTGCCATTGGTTGAGGGTAACAAAGGCAATCCTTACATCATCTGGATCGTAGCGATCGAGCCAGCCCCAGAGGAAGGCTTTGTGACCACCTCGCAGTCGATCGCGGAGGTTCTTGGCTTTGCCGATGTAGAGCAATCCTTCAGTGCGATGTCGAAAGGCGTACAAACCAACTTTAGCAGGAATGGTGTCGAAGTCGCGGCTGAGGGGATGGCACCGATCGAAGGGGGTAAAGGCGAGAGTGTCGAGAATTTGGCGGGCTTCTTGCTGGATGGGGTTGGTCATGAAAATTGGGAGATGCAAGCGGTTATTCCATCCTACAAGTAGAAGCGATCGCCCTTCTGAATTATTAGAAAGGGCGATCGGTCTTTTTTGACCGCAGATGGACGCAGATTAACGCGGATGTAAGAAGGGATCTCGCACTTTTGATGAATTATGAGCGAGATCCTTTCTGAATTATTAGAAAGGACGATCGCTATAATTCCAGATAGCGCTGCAAAATCTCTTGTGGACGAGATAGAATTCTTGATTTTCATCGAAGTGGGCGAATAGCTGCGGAATGAGATCGTGGCTACCTAACTTGTACAGGTGTTAAGGTTCGCTTTAAAACAGGCGTTTGGCTTCTTGCAGCAAGAAGGGATCATTGGACTGGGGCTTGAATCTCTTAACCACGCGCGGGGGCTTGTCGGGTAGATGTTCGTCATGTGCTAAGTAGGTTTCGCCAAATCCACCTTTACCCAATGAGCTGATTATGTAGTAATGTCCGCCAATAGTTTTGCCAATAATTATTTTGTTGTGATAATATTTTTGATAATTATTAAACACTCGGATCGGATTCGGCGTACTTCTGTGAACCGTCGGGGAAGCAGCTTCATTAAAATTCAATAACTGGAATAAGGCAATGACTACAAAATCGCTCGCAGATTACGATCGGGCTATTCAACTTAATCCCTACAATGCTAAGGCCTACTACAATCGGGGTAATGCCAAATATGCCCTAGGGAGAAACCAAGAGGCGATCACAGATTACGATCGGGCTATTAAGCTTAATCCTAACTATGATATTGCCTACAGCAATCGGGGGAATGTCAAATCTGCCCTAGGGAGAAACCAAGAGGCGATCGCAGATTACGATCGGGCTATTCAGCTTGATTCTAACTTAGCTTTTGCCTACTTCGGTCGGGGTTATGCCAAATCTGTCCTAGGGAAAAACCAAGAGGCGATCGCAGATTACGATCGGGCTATTCAGCTTAATCCTAACTTGGGTCCTGCCTACAGCAATCGGGGTAATGCCAAATCTGACTTAGGGAAAAAACAAGAGGCGATCGCAGATTATGATCGGGCTATTCAGCTTGATTCTAACTATGCTAAGGCCTACTACGGTCGGGGTAATGCCCAGTCTGACCTAGGGGAAAAACAAGAGGCGATCGCAGATTACGATCGGGCTATTCAGCTTAATCCTAACTTGGGTCCTGCCTACAGCAATCGGGGTAA
>NZ_JAUBTU010000016.1:32017-43069 GCF_036705085.1 Microcoleus sp. B6-A1 | reverse complement strand
TGCCAAATCTGCCCTAGGGAGAAAACAAGAGGCGATCGCAGATTACGATCGGGCTATTAAGCTTGATTCTAACTTTGCTCCTGCCTACAGCAATCGGGGTAATGCCAAGTGTGCCCTAGGGAGAAACCAAGAGGCGATCGCAGATTACGA
The DNA here is from genome assembly GCF_036705085.1 of Microcoleus sp. B6-A1. NCBI lineage: Bacteria > Bacillati > Cyanobacteriota > Cyanophyceae > Oscillatoriales > Microcoleaceae > Microcoleus > Microcoleus sp. B6-A1. The sequence goes on along the minus strand of NZ_JAUBTU010000016.1, from coordinate 42,919 downwards.
TCGGGCTATTCAGCTTGATTCTAACAATGCTAATGCCTACTACAATCGGGGTACTTTCAAATCTGCTCTTGACGACAAACAGAGTGCAATCCAAGATTACCAAAAAGCCGCTGATTTGTATAAGCAACAAGGGGATACAGGCTTTTGGTATCAACAATCTGTTGAAAACGTGAAAAAACTATCCGAACCGTAGCGACAAACTGAGAATAATCATGCCTTCAGATGACTCACCAACTCCTGAAAAGTATCAATAGGAATCGCCCAACTCAAACCTTCCATCTTCCGAAAAATACCCTGAGAAGGCACACTCCCATCCGCCAACTTAAACACATCAATTCCCCCCAAAGGATATTTCGATTTACCATTAATTCCCACCAATTAGTAGCAGTGAGATTGCTATCATTTGCCACAGCCCGTAGGGACACTCCAAGAGCCCATAGGTGTCAACTTAACGTCAAATGTAGTCAGAGACTTCTGTTTGACTCTTAGATTTCGATCCCCCCTAACCCCCCTTAAGAAGGGGGGGACAAGAAATTTCTCAAAGTCAACCCCTACTCCCCTTCTTAAGGGGGATTTAGGGGGATCTAGATTCAGGTAAAAACGAGATTTATCATGGCTTTCAAATTAGTAGAGGACAAAATTTTCGGGTGCGAAGAAATCATCCTCCACTCACCTAGGCGGAGTCTAAAAAATCTCCCCAACAATCATCCCCGCCAATATCACAAATCCCACCCAAACATTTTGGCGAAAGATTTGACCGTAAACCGGATTGAGAACATCCGCATTTCGGAGTTGACTGTACTGCAAAAACCACAAAATTGCCGCCGCACTAATTGCCATCCAAAAACCAATGTGCAAGTGCAGATTAATTCCCATTGCCGCTAACAAACCGACAGTACCAACAAAGAAAAACCCCACAGCATTAGCGGCATTATCCCCGAAAAATATCGCGCTGGAATTCACCCCCAAACGCAAGTCATCTTCCCGATCGCTCATCGCATAAACTGTATCAAATCCCATCGTCCACAACACGACTGCACCCCACAGCAACCAAGTCGCTAATTCTAATTCGTCAACGGCGGCGCTCCAACTAATTAAAACGGCAAAACCCCAGGCAATTGATAACACTAATTGCGGCACGGGAAAGAATCTTTTTGCTAGCGGATAGCAGATAATTACTGGTACGGCGGCGACGCACAGCCAGAAACTTAACGGATTGAGATAAAAAGCGAGAATCGCCGCGCAAGCAAAGGAAATTAAAGCAACTCCTATTCCAGTTTGCACGGTGAGGGCGCGGGATGCTAGGGGGCGCGATCGCGTTCTTTCTACTTCGGGATCAATATCGCGATCCCACAAGTCGTTGATGACGCATCCCGCCGCACTCGTGGCTAAGGTACCCAACACAATCACGCCCACCAATGCTGTCGGCGGCCTCCCGTCTGCTGCTAAAAAGACGGCCCAGAGGGCTGGAATCATTAAAATGAGCCTTCCTGCTGGTTTGTCCCATCTCAAAAGCCTCACGACGGTTAGCAATGTGGATTCGGGTTGGCGATCGGGCTGTGTAAGCATTTCAATTCTAGATTTGATATTTTTAACTCTAAATTTTATCAAATTTTAGGCACAATCACTTACTATCTCTGCTGGCGATCGCACTTCTGCCGAAATTTAAAACAGGTAAAAGTCTTGACCAGTCAGCAATTCCTGATTTTTGCTAATTTAATAGAATGCCTAACTGGATTCGTGAAATAATCATAAATATCTGTCAACCCCGATACTCCAATGGTTAATTCACTTCCGTCTGCGGAGTCAAATCGCATTATTGCTGCTATTGATATGGGTACTAACTCATTTCACATGGTGGTGGCGCGGATCGATCCGAAATTGCCCGCGTTTACGATTATTGCTAGAGAAAAAGATACGGTTCGGTTGGGCGATTGTGAGGTTAAGACAGGATGCTTGAAGTCCGAGGTTATGGAAAGGGCGATCGCCACTCTGCGCCGTTTTCAAGATATTGCTAAAACTTTCAATGCTGAACAAATTATCGCTGTGGCTACCAGTGCGGTTCGGGAAGCCCCTAACGGGCGGGATTTTCTCAAACAAGTTGCTGAAGAATTAGACCTGAATGTGAGTTTAATTTCTGGTCAAGAAGAAGCGCGGAGAATTTATCTCGGTGTTCTTTCGGGTATGGAGTTTAACAATCAGTCCCAGGTAATTATTGATATCGGGGGCGGTTCTACGGAGTTGATTTTAGGAGACAGTTCTGAGCCTCGCTGTCTCACCAGTACAAAAATTGGTGCTGTTCGCTTAACAGGACAATTTGTCAAAACAGACCCGATTACTAGGGAGGAGTTTGCTTATTTGCAAGCTTATATTCGTATTTCGCTGGAAAGACCGATCGACGAATTGCGAGCTCAATTCCATGAGGGCGAACCTTTGCGCTTGATTGGCACTGCTGGAACCATCGAAACTCTGGCTGCAATTAACGCTCGCGAAAAGTTGGGAACAGTGCCGAGTCCGCTGGCTGGATATCAGTTAAGTTTAAAAGATTTGCGCGATTTAGTCAATCGTTTTCGCAAACTTTCTTATGCCGAAAGGTTGGCAATTCCGGGAATGTCGGACAAGCGGGCGGAAATTATTCTGGCAGGATCTATGATTTTGCAGGAAGCTATGATACTATTAGGAATTGAATCGCTGACTGTTTGCGATCGCTCTCTGAGAGAAGGCGTAATTGTTGACTGGATGCTTAGCCACGGTTTGATTGAAAACCGCTTGCGCTATCAAGGTTCCATCCGCCAGCGCAGTATTCTCCACATGGCTGACAAATATCAAGTCAATTTAGAACAAAGCGAAAGAACCGCAGCATTTGCGCTCAATTTCTTCGACCAAACTCAAGGAATTCTACACTATTGGGGAAGCGAAGAACGCGAGTTGCTGTGGGCTGCCGCGATTCTGCACAACTGCGGTTTGTACGTCAGTCATTCAGCGCACCACAAGCATTCTTACTATTTAATTCGCAATGGTGAGTTATTGGGCTACACTGAAACTGAGATTGAAGTAATTGCCAATTTGGCTCGCTATCACCGGAAAAATCCTCCTAAAAAGAAGCACGAAAACTTTATTGTTCTTCCGAAAAAATACCGGGAGGTTGTCAGTAAGTTGCATCCTTTTCTGCGGTTAGCTGTGGCTTTAGACAGGCGGCAGATTGGCGCAATTTCTGATTTTAAATGCGAATACCGCCCGGAAGTTCGAGAGTTTCACTTACGGTTGCAGCCGCTCAATCCCGAAGACAATTGCGCTCTGGAACTCTGGAGTTTGGATTATAAAAAGCCGTGTTTTGAATATGAGTACAATCTCAAATTAGTGGCAACTTTGGAACCGACTCTGGTTCCGGTTTAAATACAAAGCCGAGCCTGAAAACGAGAAACTGTAGGGTGCGCGCGTCCCCTACAGTTTTAACTTAATCCCAAGTCTACTACCAATATTGTGTTTGACTCTACAGTCCTCCCGATCGCCCTAGCCTGCCTTCAGAAGGCAGCGTGGATTAATTTTAGAGAGGAGAAATCAATGCAATATGACTATTTGCTGACGCTATACGAAAGATTGAAGTAATGTCTCATATCATGTCCGGTCGAGCGATCGCGATTAAAGGCCGGGGCGGGTTTACAGATTTTCCGGTTTCTATTCAATATCTTGGCGAACCCGCCCCTACAGAAATCATGGTTAATTGACCGGACATGATATAATATCATGTCCAGTCGAGCGATCGCGATTTTTGTAGGGACTCCCCTCACCAACAATACCTACCAATAATTGACATCTCAAAAACCCGCGCCGACCGGGATATTATGATTAATCGATCGGACATGATATTAGCGATTATTCTGATACAACCGGATTCCATATTATCTACAAATCAGGTAGTCCAATTACTGTAAAATCCTGTTGAGTGATGAGATTAGCTGGCACACCTTTTAGGCTAGCTAAGATTTGATCCGTGTTGGCAATTTTGATAAAAGTTGTAGTGTTTTCTTCAACTATGCTGAGTCGATCGACCGTTAACCCTCCCGTCAAAATTAATAAATCTTCACCTTGCGTAAAATCAGCGATGACATCGCGGCCTTCTCCCGCAGTCAAGAAAAAGTAATCGCGCCCGCTTCCCCCTTGCAGCGTATCGTTTCCGAAGTCTCCCCTCAACCAGTCCTCGCCAATTCCCCCAATCAAAGTATCATCACCCTCACCCCCGTACAGAGTATCGCTACCGTCACCGCCGCACAATTGATCGGCATCTTCATTGCCATAAATTAAATCATTGCCACTACCGCCGCACAAATAATCTTTTTGACTGGTAGCATCCATCGCGATATTGTCACTATCTCCGAAAATCGTATCCTCGCCCTCGCCGCCGCAGATGGTGTCATTTCCCAACTCTCCAAACAGCAAATCATTGCCCGAATCGCCGCAAATTATATCGTTATCTTTGCCACCATGTAAGGTATCATTTTCCTTGCCGCCGCTGAGAGTATCTTCGCTTTCTTGTCCGTACAAAACGTCGTTGCCGTTATTGCCAAAAAGCAAATCTTTTCCGGTCAAGCCACCGTCAGACGCATCAGAAGTGCCGCCAAATAAACTGTCATTACCTTCATCGGCAAGCAAGGTATCGCTGCCTTTGTCGCCCCAAACTACGTCATTATCTTTGCCTGCGATCGCCACATCATGATCTTTACCCGCATAAATAATGTCATTCCCAGCGTGGCCGACGAGATAGTCGTTATTTTCGTTGCCAAATATGGTGTCGCTGTCTGCATCCGCGCCAACAGTAACTGGGCTAGCAAGACCACCGTAAATATTGTCGTTGCCGAATAAGCCATTTAGCAAGTCGCTGCCGTTGAAACCGTTGATGATGTCATTAATATCGCTGCCGGTTAGAGTATCTTTACCGTCAGTAGCGTTGAGGGTATTTTCAGGGATATTCGGGCCGGGAATGGAAGTGCGATCGGGTAAAGTGATTCGATCGCACATACAGTCTTCCGAAGCAGCAGGAATTAGCGCCGGTGTGGGGGTTTCTGTTGTTGGAGATGTGGTTTGGGCGATCGAATTCTGATTGGCGATCGGCGTTTCCCCAGGTTTAGCCGTCGGAATTGGACTTTCCGCAGATATCAGAATTGGAGTCGGAGTCGGAGTTGGAGTTTCCCCAGGCGTCGGAGTTTCCGCAGAAATTGGCGTCGGTGTCGGAATTGGTGTCGCAGTCGGAATTGGCGTCGGAATTGGCGTCGGAATTGGAGTTTCCGCAGGCGTCGGAGTCGGAATGGGAGTTTCCGCAGGAATTGGCGTCGGAGTTGGAATTGGCGTCGGAATTGGCGTCGGAATTGGCGTCGGAGTTGGAATTTCCGCAGGCGTCGGAATTGGTGTCGGAATTGGCGTCGCAGTCGGAATTGGCGTCGGAATGGGTGTCGGAGTCGGAATTGGCGTCGGAGTTTCCGCAGGCGTCGGAGTCGGAATTGGAATTGGCGTCGGAGTTGGAATTTCCGCAGGCGTCGGAGTCGGAATTGGCGTCGGAGTTTCCGCAGGCGTTGGAGTTTCCGCAGGCGTCGGCGTCGGAATTGGCGTCGGTGTCGGAATTGGAGTTTCCGCAGGCGTCGGAGTTGGAATTGGCGTCGGTGTCGGAATTGGAGTTTCCGCAGGCGTCGGAGTTGGAGTCGGAGTTGGAGTTTCCGCAGGCGTCGGCGTCGGAATTGGCGTCGGTGTCGGAATTGGAGTTTCCGCAGGAGTTGGCGTCGGTGTCGGAATTGGAGTTTCCGCAGGCGTCGGAGTCGGCGTCGGAGTTGGAGTTTCCGCAGGCGTCGGAGTTGGAGTCGGAGTTGGAGTCGGAGTTGGAGTTTCCGCAGGAGTTGGAGTTGGAGTCGGAGTCGGAGTTTCCGCAGGCGTCGGAGTTGGCGTCGGAGTTGGAGTTTCCGCAGGCGTCGGAGTTGGAGTTGGAGTTGTATCTACAATAGTCAAAACAGCACTAGAAATTGCTCCTAAATCTGCTTTGTTAGTGGGATTGGTCAGAGTTAAATTAACAGTTTCATCCTGTTCTATTTGGGAATCATCCACAATTGAAATCGTGAAAGTTTGAACACTTTCGCCAATGTCAAAATTTAAGGTTCCCGATGTCTGGTTATAGTCACTACCAGCATTAGCAGTGCCATTACTTGTAGTGTAACTGACAGCAGCAGCCACATTAGCATCTCTGCGAGTAACGGTAATTGTGGCAAACTGACCGTTTTCATTAACGCTGTAATTTGCGGCACTAAAGTTAAATGTGCCTGGATTGGTGAGGTTGATAATGAACGATTGGGTGTGAGAAGTATCGAGTCCTTCGTTATCTCTACCGCCATTATCTCTCAGGTTTAGAGTGATATTAGCACTGCCGATCGCCCCCGGCACCGGTGTAAAGGTTAGCGTCCCCGCTGAGTCGATCGCAGGTTGTAAACTAAACAAAGCAGCATTATCATTTCCTACCACTTGAAAAGCCACAGTTTGTCCCGATTCGTTGGCCGGGCCTGGAGAAATCGCAGTCGCCCATCCAGGTATGATTTGTGGCCCCGAATTGCTGCTGAGAGTGCGATCGACTCCTTTGACAAACGAAGGTGGATTGTTGACTGGATTAACTGCGATCGAACTTGTTAAACTATTAGTGCTAAACGGCGTTGTTCCCCCAGTAACTGAAGCATTGACGCCCGCAGTACCGCTGGCAACTCCGTTACTTCCATCCCACGCCCGAAAAGTAATTGTTGGTTTGCTTCCAGCGGTACTGTAATAGTCTTGGTTGGGTACAAACCGAACTTTCGCAGGCGTTTGCAGGGAAACCCGCGTCAGGTTGATGTTAGCTTGCGCCGAGGTAGTGCCGTCACCGAGGAATAGAAAATTAGGAGTTTCGTAAGGATCTATCTGGTCGCTAAATCCTGAATAATCGCGCAGCGGGCCGGTTAGTATGATAGCGCTGCCATCGGAAAGAAAGTATTTGTTACCTTGAACTCTGAGAGTGTAGTTAGTAGCAATATTGGTGTTATAAGCAACATTCTCTGCTGCAACAAATAAGCCGTTTGTTTGTCCGCCTGGGTTGGGAGTAATGCCGTCGCCTTGTGCGAAGATATTGCCAGAGTTTTCAGATAGCCGCTGGAAACCGATTTCAATGGCTTTGCGATCGCTAGTAACGGCAACAATGCTAAAACCTGCCCGATCTTGATTAGTGCGGGATTCCGAGATAATTTGGAGATTAAAAGACAAGCTAAAGCCTGTAGTGCGATCGAGCGGGGAAAATGACGGATTTAAAGGATTATTTGTATAGCCAGCATAAATTCTATTGTCCGCAGTGCTGTTTAAATTAACTCCATTACCGCTAAAAAATTCTGAAGCTGTAGCGGTAGGAGAAGCAAGATTTGAGTTAGTCAAAGACAGCCAATTTTGAGAACTGGGAGTGTTACCAAGTAAGCCATTATAAAGAGGAGTCGGGCCGAGCACTGTTGCTGAACTTTCCGACACTGTGCCGAAATTTGTCCAAGTATTGCCATCTGTTGAAAATTGCCAGTTACCGTTAGTATTGTCTGCAGCGGTGACTGCAACACCCAAAGGATCGCCATTAGCGTCACCGCCTAACTCGCTAGTGATGTTAAAAATACTAAACCCTGTGTTAGCGACGCTGGGTATATTTTCATTAATTGCGATCGGCGGATTAACATTAGGAGTTACCAAATTCGGAGCAATGTTAACCGGTCGGTTGCGGAGGCTGTTAATATAAATACTGTTAATTCCGCCGTTGGGCAAACCCAAGGAGCCGGGACTATCTATAGTATAACTAGCAGTTCTGTTGATGCCGCCAATAGCGCTGGAAAACTCAACATTACCCCCGTTGGGTGGTGCTGGAATTTGCACCTTAGCTGCACTCCCAAATACCCCTAACCCAGTCGTCGGCCAGGCGAGGGAATTAACAGAAGTAATTCCCGCACTACTAGTATCTACCCAAACAATATCTGAGGCTGCAAAATCCCCGCCAAAACCGTTAGTTCCGACTAAGACATTATTGAGATAAGTACCGCCAGCAGCGTTATTTATCAGCAATTGAATGTTCCAATCAGCATCATTTCCGCCGGCAACGGGGTTGTAGGTAATATCATCAGTAGGAATGACACCTGAACCGCCGATCGCAATTATGGTTCCTGCCTTGAAGACAGGAGCAATACTCGCCATGTTCCTGAACTGATAAGCAGAAAGTTTCTGTGCTGTTGTACTGCTTGAGTCGCCTACAAAAAAACTTTGAAGTTGAGCTGTTGTTATATCTTCCGTCAACAGCAGTTCCACATACTCATTCCCCAGGAATTGCCCGTTCCGCCGGAATTCGTTAATAATTATCTGTCCCATCTAGATGCACCTAAATTTGAGATGATTATGTATTAGCTGCCAACTACTACAGCAGTTCTCAATAAAGTGAGGTATGCCCTATGCCCTATGCCCTATGCCCTATGCCCACGGAGGCCGCTTATCAAGCGTGCACCTCATGTTACTGAGAAAGGCTATATCAATTTTTTTACATTTAATTTTTATTTACGTAAATACACTGTCAGTAGTTTCTCCGTACAGTGGCTTCTTTAAGTCATTTTTATTACTAAAATAATACCGGGAGTGCTGAGCAGTGTCAAGCAAAAGCTTGGATTATTGTCGATCGCACTCCCGGACGCAAAAAGTGATTTGATACACTACTCATAGCGGCAAGCTACGCGCTGTGAACCCTACATAATTAACTAAGGTGCGGAGTACGCACCTTAGTTAATTAATTTGTGCTTACCCGAAGATGGTAAAATCATTCAGACCGATCGCACTAGCTTGCACTCCATTCAAAGCAGCCAACAATTGACCGTTTTCACCAATCCTGATGAAAGCTGCATTAGCGTTTTGGGTAATACTAAGTTGACCAAAAGTTAGACCCCCCGCTAACACCAGCAAATCTTCACCTTTTGTGAAATCAGTAATTACATCGCTGTCTTCACCTGCTGTTAAAACAAAGCGATCGCGCCCAATGCCACCGCTGAGAATATCATTGCCCAAACCCCCAACCAAACAATCGTCGCCTTTACCGCCATAGAGAGTATCGTTACCCTCCTCGCCACATAGTTTGTCACTACCGCCGTTGCCCAACATCAAATCATTGCCAGCACCACCGCACACGGAATCTGGCTCGCCGTTAAAGTCGATCGCACTGTCTCCGAAAATAGTATCGTCCCCATCGTCGCCACAAATGCTATCACTGCCGCGACCGCCCAACAGCAGATCGTTGCCAGTACCCCCCACCACAACATCATTGCCCTTGCCCCCATAAACAGTATCATTGCCCTCGCCGCCGCTTAGAGTATCCGCAGCATCTCCCCCATTCAAGAAGTCGTTGCCAGCACCGCCAAAGAGCAAATCGCGTCCAGTCGAGTCAGGGCTAAACGGGTCAAAACTGCCTCCAAACAAGCAGTCGTTACCCTGAGCTCCAACGAGAGTGTCATTGCCTTTGTCGCCCCCAATCAAGTCATCGTCTTTGCCGCCGATGGCCACATCATCGCCCTTACCCCCGAAAATGCGATCGTCGCTGCCGGCGCCGTTGAGGTAATCATTGCCATTGCCGCCAAACAGCAAGTCTTTGTCTGCATTCGGGCCAAGGGGGATATTGCTGGGCAGTGCCCCGTAAATATTGTCGTTGCCTTTTTCGCCCAGCAGAACGTCGTCGCCGTTGAAACCGCTGATAACGTCGTTGAGATTGCTGCCGATGAGGAAGTCGTCGCCGTCAGTGCCATTGAAAGTGCGATCGACAGAATTCGGGCCCGGAATCGAACCGATCGCGGGTAGGGTAATCTGTTCGCAAATGCAATCGGTATCGCCCCCTTGAACGCTGTCAGAGTCAACAGGAGTTCCCGTGGGAGTTGGAGTTTCCGTGGGAGTCGGAGTTCCCGTGGGAGTCGGAGTTCCCGTGGGAGTCGGAGTTCCCGTGGGAGTCGGAGTTCCCGTGGGAGTCGGAGTTCCCGTTGGAGTCGGAGTCGGAGTTCCGGTTGGAGTCGGAGTCGGAGTTCCGGTTGGAGTCGGAGTTCCCGTGGGAGTCGGAGTCGGAGTTCCGGTTGGAGTCGGAGTCGGAGTTCCGGTGGGAGTCGGAGTTCCGGTGGGAGTCGGAGTTCCGGTGGGAGTCGGAGTTCCCGTGGGAGTCGGAGTTCCCGTGGGAGTTGGAGTTTCCGTGGGAGTCGGAGTTCCCGTGGGAGTTGGAGTTCCCGTGGGAGTTGGAGTTTCCGTGGGAGTCGGAGTTCCGGTTGGAGTCGGAGTTCCCGTGGGAGTCGGAGTTCCCGTGGGAGTTGGAGTTTCCGTGGGAGTCGGAGTTCCGGTTGGAGTTGGAGTTCCCGTGGGAGTCGGAGTTCCCGTGGGAGTCGGAGTTCCCGTGGGAGTCGGAGTTGGAGTTCCGGTTGGAGTCGGAGTTCCCGTGGGAGTCGGAGTTGGAGTTTCCGTGGGAGTCGGAGTTGGAGTTCCGGTTGGAGTCGGAGTTCCGGTTGGAGTCGGAGTTCCCGTGGGAGTTGGAGTTCCGGTGGGAGTTGGAGTTCCGGTGGGAGTTGGAGTTGGAGTTCCGGTTGGAGTTGGAGTTTCCGTGGGAGTCGGAGTTGGAGTTCCGGTTGGAGTTGGAGTTTCCGTGGGAGTCGGAGTTCCGGTTGGAGTTGGAGTTGGAGTTCCGGTGGGAGTTGGAGTTCCGGTTGGAGTCGGAGTTCCGGTTGGAGTCGGAGTTCCGGTTGGAGTCGGAGTTCCGGTTGGAGTCGGAGTTTCCGTGGGAGTCGGAGTTTCCGTGGGAGTCGGAGTTTCCGTGGGAGTCGGAGTTTCCGTGGGAGTCGGAGTTTCCGTGGGAGT